>NZ_JBDNLG010000079.1:0-14322 GCF_047718355.1 Ethanoligenens sp. | reverse complement strand
GTGTATAGCAGTATTATTGTATCCATTATTTTTTGCTTTTTCAATAGATAATCATAAAAATATAGGGAAAAACATTGTAAAATTTTGTTGACAGCCGTAAACGCATTTTGCGGTGCATTGCCCATCGTTTTTACATCTGCGCAAACAGGTCGGATTGGTTTAAGATAGGAGTTCCGGCAGCAGGCGAGCATATGGACGGAAAGCGCTGGGCAGCGCATACCGCTCCGCTATTTCTGCGGCGTTTGCCCAGATACTGCCCTCCACCGGCGTACAGGCACATGACAAAGCAAGGACACCTTTCATTCGCCATTCAATATGCGTAAAAATGTGTTTTCCATTGTCTAAAGCGCTTGGGGCAGCGTCTTCTATCCCCCACCCTGCCAGCACTGCGCTGATCTCTCCGGCTTCCAGCCAACCGGAAAGGTTGGGCAATTCCCACATGCCTGCCAGTAGCCCTTTATCTGTCCGGCGTCGCAGCAGCACTTTCTTTTCCGCCACCACTACAAAAACCGTGCGTTCCTCAATAACGCGCGGTTTTTTCGGCGACTTATACGGATACATCTGCGGACTGCCCTCTTTTTCAGCCGCGCAAAACACCCGCACAGGACAGATAGCACAGCGCGGAGCGGCATTTGGCAAGCAGACTGTGGCGCCCAATTCCATCATCGCCTGATTATAATCCCCGGGTCGATTCTGCGGCAGCAAACCGGCATCTGCCTGTTCAAACGCATGCTTGACCGGCGGCAGGGCAATGTCATCCCCGCAAGCAAGCAGGCGGGCCAAAACACGCAGTACATTTCCGTCTACCGCCGGCACAGGGATGCCAAATGCGATAGACGCGATCGCACCGGCGGTATAGGGCCCGATGCCCGGCAGCGCGAGCAGTTGTTCATAAGACTCCGGCAACTCGGTGCCTCCCCCTTGCACGACAGACTGCGCGGCTTTTTGCATATTGCGTACGCGGGAATAATAGCCCAGCCCTTCCCAAAGTTTCAGCAGCTGGTCTTCAGGCGCGCGTGCCAACGCAGGCAGGTTGGGCAGGGCGTGCAAAAAACATTCAAAATAGGGAATGACCGCTTCCACCCGCGTCTGCTGGAGCATAATTTCCGACACCCACACACGATAGGGTGCATGATCGATACGCCAAGGGAGCGCACGGGCATGTGTTTCATACCAGGAAAGCAACGGCTCGGACATGGAACGCAATTTTTCAATTTGGTCGCTGGCAAACATGGTATCGGGATTCTTTTTCAATGTTGGAAAGTCCTTTCGTGCCACAAATGATTCTATCATGCGATTTTTTATATGTGCATCGATGGTTCTACAGTGTGACAAGCGTTCCGTAAGTAAATCCATACAGGTAACAGGCTTCTACCGGGGCATGGAAAATCTGTTCCACCGCGCGCGCGTAAAGCGCAAGCTGCCCGGCGTATCGCGCGCGCAATGTTTCGGCATTCGCGTGGTCGGTTTTATAATCCAAAATATAATAACGCCCTTGCTCCAGAAACACAACATCTGCCATTCCCTGTAAAACAACCTGCGCGTCATTCTCATCCTCTTCGCGCGGTTTCCACCCATCATCCGGCAGTCCCATACCATCCAGTTCACCTGCGGATACTATCAGATTGAACCGCAGTTCTTTCCAAATCTGCTCGGCCTGCCGGATACGCGCATACAAAGGTGTTTCCAGAAATGCCATCACCCGACCGGCATCCACAGCTTCGCCCTCCTCAGGCAGCAAATGAGCGCCTTGTACCAATCGCCGCACTTCTACGGAGACATCATCGGCAGAATGGATACGCGCCAGATCGGCAAGCTGCATAAACGTATGCGTCGCCGTCCCCTTTTGTGCAGCGGAAAGCCCTCCCTGCACAAAAGACGGCCTGCGTGCGCCAAAATCCTGATGCAGTCCCTCTTCGGCGATTTCGGAGACCGCCAGTTTGGACGGCAAGTGCGTCAGCTGTTCATGTGGGTAGACAAACGCCACGCGTCGTTCAATCTCCGCCAGCAGCACGTCATCCACCGGCTGCGCCGGCATCTTCTGTCCGCCTGCTGGCGCTTTTGCCGCCCCCTCCGCGTCTGTAATGACCAGTTCCATGCGGTGTGCCGTGGGAAGTATCGGCAGTTCCTCCAGCCCCGCAAGACTGCGCAGACGTCCGCAGGATGGGTGCCGCAGCACGCACGCCAGCAGCCATGCGGCAAAATGCTGTGCCTGCATGGCTGCAAACGACGAAAGACCCTCTCCATCCGGCCGCATCAACCCGGCAGCCGATACAACTGCTTTTTCTGCGGAAGGTACCGTTGCCACGCAAATCAGCTTTTCTTTTGCCCGTGTCATCGCCACGTACAACACGCGCATTTCCTCCGCTATAGAACCGCGCTCCGTTTCGATGCGTACCACTTCGCGCGGCAGCGTTGTCACATGGCATGGGAGAGAAGGGTCGCGCAGATAGCTGCCAAACCCATATTCCGGATGGAATAAGGTGCCGCGGCGGCTGTCCTCACGGTTGAACCGCCGGCCGCAGCCTGCCACGATGCAGACCGGAAACTCCAGTCCTTTCGATTTGTGGATACTCATCACCCGCACGACATCCGCCTCCTCAGAGACAGTGGATGCGGGCGGTAAATCAGCGTCTTCCGCCACACGGTCGACAAAGCGCACAAAACCCGCCAGTCCGCGGAACCCCGCCGCTTCATAGCCGCGTGCATAGTCAAGCAGCAGACGCAGGTTTGCCCGCCGACCCTCCCCGCCCGGCATGGCGGTGCAGATATCAAGAAAGCCCGTGCGCTCATAGACCCGCAGAATCAACCGGTCAGACGGCAGCACAGCCGCCAACCGGCGCAACTCGTCCAACAATTCCACAAAAGCGGCGAACCGTCCGCCCTCCTTTTTGGCCTGTGCCATGGCGGCAAGGTATAGGCGGCCTTCGGGGTATTGCAGACGTAAACGTGCCATGTCGTCCGGCGAAAAGCTAAACACCGGCGACAGCATCACCGAAAGCAGCGGGATATCCTGCAACGGGTTATCCAGTACGCGCAGCAGCGAAAGCATGACTGCCACCTCGTAGGAACCAAGGTAGCCGCCCGCGATATCCGCATACGCGGGCAAGTTTTCTTCTTTCAGCGCGTCTACGTAGGCTTGCGCCAACCGGTTCGCCCCACGGAGCAGGATGCAAAAATCTCGGCATACCCCCGGACGCGGGCCATCTGTTCCCTGCACCGGATAATGCTCACGCAACATTTTTCCAATCAGCCGCGCCACGTGCCGCGCCTCCAGCACCGCGTTGTCATCGTTTTCATCGTACGCATCCGTTTCGATCAAATGCAGCGAAAAATCTGTCTCATCAGCGGGTTTCTCAAAATAAGTCGCGGCGGGAATCATTTTTTCCTCTTCGCCGTAATCAATCCCCCCCAGCTCACGGGACATAAGCTGCCCAAAGACAAAGTTCACAGCCTCCGCGACGCCCGCCCGGCTGCGGAAATTGCGGCCCAGCACGACGCGCGCGGGATATGTATGCCCGTTATACGGGGAAAACGTATCTTTTTTCTGAATGAACAGTTCGGGTGTTGCTTTGCGGAAGCGGTAGATGCTCTGCTTGACATCACCCACCATGAAGAGGTTTTGCTCGTCGCGGGAAACCGCACGGAAGATCGCGTCCTGCGCGGGGTTGACGTCTTGATATTCGTCCACCAGCACCTCCTCAAACTGTGCGGCTACCGCACGCGCGGCGGCTGTTGGGGCGCCGTCGTCCGCACGCAGCAGCTGAATGGCGAGACGCTCCAAATCGCTGAAATCAAGGATGCCTTTTTCGGTCTTTTTGGCATAGAAACGCCGGTCCAACTGCCGCACCACCGCAAATAGGCTTTCCGCCAGCGGGCGCAAGCGTTCCACATCCGCACAATATTCTGATTCAGAACAACAAAGAATGCCCTCGCAGAGCTTGGATATCTGCACCTTCACGCCATCGCGCACAGCCTTGAGGCGGTCGCGCAATGCGGTGTCATCTACTTTCCGCGCCACACCCAAACGATCATAAACCACACCCTGCACGGCGGCTACAAGACCATCCCAATCCTGTTCACCCGCCAGCGTACACGCCCGCTCCACCTGCGCCAGCAATGAGGCAAATGCACCGCCGTATGCCTTTTCCAGCGGCTCATAGCCCTGCATCGCCTGCATGGCGGCGCGCAACGCCCCTTGCGCATTTTCCAGAGAGGCAGATGCAAAATGCAGCGCTGCCTGCCCCCAGAGCGTATCGGCAAGCGGAACGTCTGTGCGATAAAGCGCCAATTTATCTCGCAGCCAACCGTCCGGATCGGGCAGCGAGCGCAGAAAATCAAACAAGCGCACAATGGTGTCGGCAAGCCCGGCATCGTCCCGCCCCGCGCCCAGCATTTCAGTCATCTGCGTAAACGCGCCGCCATCCGTATAAGCTTCCTCCAACAATTCGTCCAGTGTATCGTTCAGCATAACGCGTGCTTCGTTCTCGTCTGCAATGCGAAAATCCGGCGGAATGTCCAGCTTTTCAAAGTTCGCGCGCAGCAAATCCAAACAAAACGCGTGAATGGTGCTGATATGGGCGTGCTGTAACAAGATCTGCTGGCGGCGTAAGTTTGAGTCGGAGGGGCGCTCTTCCGAAAGTGTGTGCAATCGCGCAGCCAGCCGTGCGCGCATCTCCGCCGCCGCCGCGTTGGTAAAGGTGACCACCAACAGCCGGTCGGCGTCACACGGATGTTCGGGGTCCGTGATGCGTTCAATCACCCGTTCCACCAACACGGCGGTCTTGCCGCTGCCCGCCGCCGCCGAGACCAGCAGTGTACCCCCTCTTGCCTCAATCGCTTGTTTCTGTTCGTTTGTCCATTGCTTTTGCGCCACTGCTTTCCGCCTCCTCGATTGCTTTCCATACGTCAGCTTTCCCCATCTTGTCAATCCAGCGCTGTGGGTCGCCCTTTTCGTGCCCGCAAACGCCCGCGTAATCGCAATAGTCACACGGATGGTAAGCCGTTCCGCCGACTGGAACAGCGGCAATATCGCCCGCGCGCAACGTGGAAGCCATCTGGCGAAGCAAACGGTCCACATGTCGTTTGAGCACGCCGAACTGTGCCAGCGACGCGACGGCTGCGCGTGCGTCCGGTTCACCGGTACCCTGCTTGAGCTGTGCGGGAATAAACAATCCCCTGGCCTCGCGCTCCATGCCCCGGATGACCTCCGGCTCGTCCGTCACCATTCCGTTCATTTTGAGTTTACTGTCGGCGGCTTTCGTAATCTCCTCCCGTGCGGCTCCGTGCAGTGCCTCCACATCGGGACGCTTTGCCGGAAAATACAGCACGCCGGCAGGCAGCAATTCTTGCACATCATACCGCGCCCCCGCGTGGTCGCAGAGCGTGAATAAATAAATAAACATTTGCAGATTCAATCCATAAAGAACATCCGCAAATTGAAAATTTTGGGAACCTGTCTTGTAATCCACCACACGCAGGTATGCACGGCTGCCACGTTTTAGGATGTCCACGCGGTCCACTTTGCCTTCCACAGCAATTGCCCCGCCATCCGGCAATGGCAGCACTGACGGCGGCACTCCTCCATCAGTTCCGATAGGTAGTTCAAAGTCCACGGGAACGAACTGGCTCTGTGCGAATTCGGCGGCAAGGCGCTCGACCAGCACCAGCACGGTTCCCCGCAAACGTAGGAACAGATATTTGAAACGTTCGGGCTTATTTTCCAGCCCACCCAAATATCCATCCGCAAATGCGGCAAGCAACCGGTCGATTTCCGCTTCCAATTCCGCACGCGGAATGTCCGCCAGCTGTTCGTCAGCGTGTGCCTGCAACAGGTGTTCCAACACAAAATGGACAAGCGTCCCCACCTCCGGTGCGGCAAGTTCCGCCCTCCGGCGCGGCATGGCTTTCAATCCATAGCGGCAAAAATACAAAAACCGGCATTGCTCGTAGGCTTCCAGACGACTGGGACTAATGTGCATCCGTTCACCAAACAGTGCGCGGGCGGCAGCCCTATCAGTCAACCGCGCCGGACGTTTTTCTGCCGCCCGCTCCAATGCACGCAAGCGGGGCACATCCTGTGGCCAGTTTTCAAAACAGGCGCGCAGTGCAGCGGTCAAGCCGTCTGTCTGATGAAAACACGCGGCAAGCTGTCCAAAAGCCGATTGTGCGCTCCAAACGGCATCCAGCGGGTCGCCAGCAGCTGTGTCGTACAATTTTGCATTCGGAAAAATTGCCCGCACCTGCGCCAGATAAGGGGAGGGTTGAATGACCCGCCCTTTGGTATCGCTGCGGGGGTAGCAAAGATACAGTGCATGAGACGCACAAGTAAACGCCTGATATGCAATGAAGCGTTCCTCCACTAAACGTTCTTCCGCCGGTGGGGAGAGTTCTAACCCCATACGGATTAGCTTTTCACGTTCGCTGTCAGTCAACACGCCACCGTTTCCGGTTTTGGGAAAAACTCCTTCTGCAAGGCCAATAACAAAGACATATTTGGCATCCCCAGCCCGAATGCGCTCCGCGTCCCCTGCCGTCACCTGATCGAGTGTGGGCGGAATATGCGCCAACTCCGTGGAAGCTACCGCCAGCCGCAACATGCGCAGCAACTCCGGAACCGGCACGGCAGTTTCCCCCAGCACAGCCGCCATCTGCTCAAACATGCCAATCAATTTGTCCCAGACCTGCCGATATTCGTCCTCCAGTTCCTGCTCACCGCTTTTGGCAAACTGCGCGCAGGCTTCCGCCATCTGCTGTTCCACCTGCATATCCACCAAAAATGTGTACAACGCCTGCATTTGCACCGCGCCGCCCCCCAACTGAGACGACAGCTGTTCCACCGGTTCCAGCACCCGCAGGCGCAGACGGTTCAGCATCTCCAGTCGTGTATCGTCGGGCAGGGTCGTGTTGCCGAAACCGTCGGGGTGATCTGTCCATTCTTTCTGCCACGATAGAAGTCCTTGTACGTTCCAAGTATAAAGGTAATTCTCCAACTCCGCCGTCTCAATCGCGGTCAACCCTGCCAAGCCGGTCTTGAGGTAACGCAGCACGGCTTCCTGCCGAAAATTGCCCGCAATCAGGTCCAGCGCACCCAGTACAAACGCCATCAGCGGATGGGCGGACACATCGCGCGGTGCATCCAAAAACAAAGGGATGGCATATTTTTTGCATATCGGGTCAAGCACACCATAGTACAGCGGCAGACCGCGTGAAATCACCACCATCTCGCCATAACGCGCACCGCGTGTCTGCACCAAGCGCGCAATCTCTTGTGCCACAAACTGGGCCTCTTCATACAGGTTACCAGCTGAAACGATATGCAAGTCCGGTGTCGCATCGGCATACGGCGCCGAATCCTGACGAAACACGCGTTCTTCCAGTGCGGTGAGCGCAGCGGCAGCAAACCGACGGGGCGACCCCAGTAACAATGGCTTTGCCACTTCGACTTCCAACCGATGGGCAAGGCGCAGCAGCTCCCCCACTGTTTTTTTTACGGGTGAAAACAGTCCTATTCCCTGTTCCGTTTCGTTCAGGCTATCGGTACAAAACGTCATATATACTTCCGCACTCTGGCGCAAAATATGCCCAATCACCTTTTTCTGCGGTCCGGTAAACCCTTTGAACGCATCAAAGATCACCGTCTTGCCATCAAAAAAAGGACAGTCCGCCAACTTTTCCGCCAGACGAGCCAAATCATCCAGATTATCGGAAAACAGACGGGAGCAGAGCGCATCATAGGTTTGCATCAAAAGGGAAAGATCTTCTATTTTTCCGGAAAGCGCCGCATCTTCTGTTTTCTCAGCTGCTGCTGTGAGCGCATCGGCATCCACACCGCAGTGCTTGAGTTCAGATACGGCATCCACCATTGCTTTGGCGAATGCAGGACTTTCCGCCTGCCGTCTATAGACCTGCAACAAGTCACCGATCTGTTTGGCCGCCATACTCATTACAAGCACACGCCCGCAATCGTCGATTGCGCGGCCAGCCGCACCGCCGTAAAGGCCAAACACCCTCTGTGCCAGACGAGAAAAGCTAAGCACTTCCACATGCAGGCAGGCGGCGGGACCAGCCGTCTGAAGAAGCGCACGTTCCATCTCAAATGTGAATTGCTCTGGAACAATCAAAACCGCATTCTGCTTGTCCGCAACTGCCTCTGCGGCCTTTTCAAGTGCAAACCATGTTTTTCCGCTTCCCGCCCTGCCTAAAGCCAAACGCAGCATGTCATCACTCCCTCTGCTTTTGTTCTACACCAATGCCTGCAAAACAATATAAAAATACGCACACCGAAAACCGGTATGCGCATCAAAAATCAAACGATACAGAGCAAAGAATCTCTTTGCACAGCTATATCCAAATTAGTTATTGTCGTAGGAGTCCTCTTCATCGGTATCGTATCCGCTATCGCCGGTACCTTCTTCGGCAGCAGCTTCCCGCATGGAAAGACTGATCCGTTTGCGATCTTCTTCGATCTCAATGATCTTAACGCGGACTTCTTGTCCCATTTCCAATTCGTCCTGCGGTTTGGCCACATGATGATCGGCAATCTGGGAGATATGAATCAAACCATCCACGCCCGGAATAATCTGTGCGAACGCACCGAATGTCATGAAATTGACAATCTTAGCATCCACAATGTCGCCCACCTGATAATCACGGACGAACACATCCCACGGGTTCTCACCCTTATCCGCATAGGAAAGCGAAACCTTTTTGGTTTCTGGATTCAGATCCTTAATGGTCACATTGACGGTATCGCCAACATTCACCACTTCAGACGGATGGCGGATACGCGACCAAGAAAGCTCGGACACGTGGATCATGCCATCTACGCCGCCCAAATCGACAAATGCACCGTACGAGGTAAGGGATTTGACCTTGCCGGTATACTGCTTGCCAATCTCTGCTTCTTCCCAGAATTTTTCCGCCAGTTCTTTACGCTCGTCTTTAAGGACGGCGCGGATAGAGCCGACTGCACGCTTGCGACCGGTGTTGATCTCAATAATTTTCATACGCACGGGTTTATGCAGCAGCGTACCGAGGTCACCACTCCGGGGAATGCCGGACTGTGAAGCCGGGATAAACACTTTCACGCCGTTAACGGTAGCAAGCAGGCCGCCTTTAATGACTTCAATGACAGTGCCTTCGACGATTTTGTCCTCTTCAGAGGCGTCCACAATCTCGTCCCAGCTCTTCAGCGCATCGATGCGCCGTTTCGAGAGCATCACTGTGCCGTCCTGATCATTCACGCGCAACACCACGAGCTCTATTTCATCGCCGACGTTCATGATGTCCTCGGGCTTGACGGTGGAATCATCCGTCAGCTCCGACAGCGGAACATAACCGGCGTGTTTGGTTCCCAAATCCACCTGCACTTCGTTCGGCGAAAAGCCCACGACCACGCCGCGTACCCTTTCGTCAACATTCAGTGTCTTGAAAGATTGTTCAAGAGCCGCAGCAAAATCAATATCCTCCGGCTCCGCATTGTCCTCATTCTCATTGCTGTCGATATTATCAGTGTTCTCAATTCCTGTCATAGCGTTTAGAACCTCCTTTATTATGCAGGCCGGAGTTGAAGCTCCTGCCGTAACACCAATGCATTCAGCGTGGGCCAAAACCTCACGCGGCAACTCCGAAGCATCCTCTACCAGAAAAGACGGACAGTGCGCCGCGCAAAGTATTTGCAATTTTGCGGTGTTGGAACTCTTCCGCCCACCGACGATGACCATTGCATCCGCCTGTGAAGCAAGTTTTTCCGCTTCTTGCCGTCTGATTGATGTTGCACTACATATTGTATCAAAAATAATTGCGTTTGTATATACCCTTTTGATAAAATCCCGGCAGTTTGACCATTCTCTGGCATGAAAAGTCGTTTGTGCCACTGCGATAACCGGCATATCCCGAAGTTTCGGGTTTTCGGCGGTAGCCTTTTCCAGTTGTTGTATATTTTCAAAGACAACGGCATCCCGGCAATATCCTCGAATTCCAATGACTTCAGGGTGTGCTGAATCACCCGCAATGAGCGCGACCGCGCCCTTATCCGACGCTTCTTTTACCAGCTTGTGGATTTTGGCGACATATGGGCAGGTCGCATCCACTACTTCGAGGCCACGTGCCGCAGCTTCATCGTAAACGGCGCGCGGCACGCCATGGCTGCGGATGACCATCACCGCCCCGGAGGGCACTTCTGCGGGCGACTGCACCACCCGGGCGCCGCGTGCTTCCAGCGACTGCACAAATTGCGGGTTATGAATAAGCGGCCCAAGCGTGCAGACTGTATGCCCATCCGCCAGCAGCTGCTCCACCAGTTCCACCGCGCGCCGGACGCCAAAACAAAAGCCTGCCGAGGGGGAAAGAATCACATTCATGTCGATTTCTCCTCCAGCATCTGCAAAACCTTTTGACGCAGGTTTTCACAGGCGGCCGTATGGCTCTTTCTGTTTTCTTTTTCAAAGCCCAGCATCTCCGCCGTAACCGGATATCCAAACACCACCCGAACCTGCCGGAATGGCCAGACGCCCTTTCCCCGCACGATAGCCACAGGTATAATCGGCACCTTGGCCTGCGCAGCGAATCGCAGCGCGCCGGAATGAAAGCGCATCAGCCCCTTTTTATTTCGGTTGCGGTGCATTTCCGGAAACATGCCGAGCACATTTCCCCGTTTCAAGACGCGCAGCGATGTCTTGATAGCCTCTGTGTCGCCTTCCCCACGCCGGACAGGGAAAGCGCCAAGTGCCGTAATCAGCGGGCCGAGCAGCGGCACATGAAATAATTCGGCCTTTGCCATATAAAAAAGCTGTCGGGGAAAGGAGGACCCCAAAATAACCGGATCAAAATTAGAACGGTGGTTGGCACAAAGCACCAGCGGGCCATCCGGCACACGTTGTGCGCCTTCCACGCGCACCCCCAATAGGAAGCGAAATACAGGAGCCGCAAAGCGCATAGCGAACTCGTATAATGTCATACACGGTGCTCCTTTGCAATCGCGTAAAGCCGTTTCAAGGAGTCTTCCAATTCGTATCCGGTGGTGTCCACAATGATTGCGTCATCGGCAGCACGTAAAGGCGCAATAGGCCGTTCAGTATCCTGAGCATCCCGCTGCCGTACTTCATCGAGCACCTGCTCATACGCGATGTCCACACCTTTTTCCATCAATTCGGCATGACGGCGGCGCGCGCGGTCTTCCGGCGTGGCAGTCAGAAAAATCTTCAGCTGGGCATGGGGCAGCACCACCGTGCCAATGTCCCGCCCATCCATAACAATATCACGTTCGCTCGCCATATCTTTTTGCAGGTCAAGCAAAAACGCACGCACAGCGGGAATGGCGGACACCTGAGAAGCAGCCTTTGAGATTTCCGGCACACGGATGGCAAGGGACACATCCTCACCGCAAAGCAATACACGCTGTCCCTCAGGCGAGAGGGCCAACTCCAGCTGAATGGACGGCAGCAGCTTTTGCACACCGGCCGCATCTTGTGGGGAAATGCCGTGACGCACAGCAAATAAGCCCACCGCACGGTAGAGTGCGCCGGTATCGGCATAGACAAAACCCAGCTTGTCCGCCAACATGCGTGAAAGGGTACTTTTACCCGCGCCGGCGGGTCCATCAATGGCAATATTGAACATGGACGACCTCCTGTCGGCAAAACATTTACCAATATTTTGCCGGTGTGATTGGAATGCTGTCTGCATTACAGAAGCGATAATGATCTAAAGCGCTGCGGCAGTTATTTCCACGGAAATAGGCGTGCAGCAGATGAGATGGGCTATCAGATGGGTATTGCGCATTTAAACTGCCAAACCCGCTGCACGGCCGGTAGCAAAGGCGATTTGCAGATTATACCCTCCGGTATGGGCGTCAACATCCAGCAGCTCGCCCGCTATGTACAGCCCCCGTGTGCATTTGGAGGCCATGGTTTTCGGGTCGATCTCACGCACACGCACCCCGCCGGATGTGATAATCGCTTCTTCAATCGGGCGGAAAGCCTTAATCGTCAGCGGTAAAGCCTTCAGCACCATCCCCAGGGATTGGCGCTCTACGCGTGTGACCTGTGCGGTTTTCTTCGTGCCGTCTATATGGGCAAGCAACAGGCAGATAGGAATCAATCGTGTGGGCAATAAGGCGTGCAGCGCATTGGATAAGTTCTGTGCGGCAAAAGCCTCAAAATCCCGCTGCATACGTGCATCCAACTTTTCCGCTGAAAGCCCGGGTTTTAAGTCGATGAGCAACTGCCCTCCCTGCGGTTTACGCAAGTGCGAGCTGGCCGCCAGCACCAACGGACCCGAAACGCCGAAATGTGTAAACAACATCTCGCCCAGCTCACTGAAAATGGTTTTTCCATTTCCGGCAATGACGTTGAGTGTCACATTGCGCAGGGAAAGCCCCATCACGCGTGACGGCCACTCCTCCTCGGTCTCCATGGGCACTAATGAGGCAGTGGGCGGTACGATGGAATGGCCCGCCTGTTCCGCCAAATGATAGCCATCCCCGGTGGACCCAGTGGAGGGGTAGGACGCGCCGCCGGTACACAGGATGACCGCATCCGCCTGAATCTCCCGACCCGATTCCAGCCGTATGCCGGTCACGGTGCCGTCTCGCAGCAAAAGCGACTGCACCCGTCCCGTACACCGCTGTGCAGGCGCGGCAAAGAGAGCAAGGGCGTCCACGATCTCTACCGCCTTGTCCGAAACTGGAAAAACGCGCCTGCCGCGCTCGGTTTTCAGCGCAACGCCCATTCCCTCAAAAAAAGCCATGGTATCTGCCGGTGAGAACTGCGACAGTGCACTATACAAAAAACGCGGATTGACCGGCACATTGGCAAGAAAATCGTCCAACCCGCAGTTGTTGGTCACATTGCACCGGCCTTTGCCAGTGATCATCAATTTCCGGCCGGGGCGCGCATTACGCTCAACCAGTGTCACCGTATGCCGCTTGGCCGCAAACCCGGCCGCCATCATTCCGGCTGCACCGGCTCCCACTACCACAACACGCGCCATTATTTTTCCGCTCCCGGTTTTTCATACACGCCGTATTCGTCCCAAATGCGCTCCAATTCGTCAAATGTATGATAAACCTCATCCTGACGCTTCATGCCGACCGCTACAATAAGCGCATTGATCAGCGAAAGCGGCGCGACAAGAGAATCGACAAAGGACGCCATATCACTCTTCGCTAATAGGTTATAATTAGAGTAACGGTACAGCGGGGAAATGTGGCTGTCGGTGATGGAGATGACAGTCGCACCGCGTGAAGAAGCATATTGCATGGCTTTAACCGTGCGCGTGGAATAACGGGGAAAGCTCACGCCAATAACCGCATCTGCCTCGCCCACACGCAAAATCTGCTCAAACAGTTCGCTATCGCTCGCCGTATGTATTAAGGTCACGTTGTCGAGGATGAGATTGAAATAAAACCCGATAAAACTGGCCAAAGACGCCGAACTGCGCACGCCGAAGATATACACCTTGCGTGCATTTACAATCGAATCCACCGCATGGTTAAAATCATCGCGTGAAACGTCCGCCAGCGTCTTACGAATCTTTTCTATATCGGAATTAAACACTTTCTCCAGAATATCGCCATCGCCCAGCACGTCAGTGGATACTTCAATGCGCTGCACCGAAGTCAATTTATTGCGGATCATCTCCTGCAATGCTTTTTGCAGCTGGGGATACCCCTCATATCCCAATTCAGACGCAAAACGCACAACGGTCGATTCACTCACCCCGACGATATTGCCCAATTTGGACGCTGTCATAAATGCAGCTTTGTCGTAATGTTCTATGATATAACGCGCGATATATTTCTGCCCCTTGGAAAGTGTGGGGAACATGGTCTGTATCTGGTTTAGCAAGTCACGGCTCATTGGTTTACCCTCCTCATTCTATCTTATCCGCAGGGGAACAAAAAATCAAGTAAATTATGAGCCGTTTTTGCCAATTACAATCATTTTTTAGCAAACAGTTAAATTAGGCCAAAAATCCGTCTTTTATTCACGTACATTATTGAAATGAATCCCCCCTTATTTTACCATAGGCTTTTCACAGAGATTCACCTATAATCCGCATAGAAATCGCATATAGTAAGCACACAAGGATCGTCTTCCATCCATTCCAAGATTCTCCACCATGTCAGGCGTCTATAAAGTTGTTTCTTATACAAAGACACCGCCGCCCATATGATGCAGGTTATGCAAATCAAGATGCATTTGCCGCCATACCTGAACCGCCTCTTCCCTATCCGCGTGGCGCTCCATCCCCACGTAATTCCACAAAAAAAGGCAAATGATGCGCAGGATACTTTACTTATTATGGAAAATGTGGTAT
>NZ_JBDNLG010000078.1:0-14391 GCF_047718355.1 Ethanoligenens sp. | reverse complement strand
ATTTATAGTATTTCACATCTAATATAAATGGTCCTACTAAAACAATGATTTATATATTCTTGTCAGAAAAAAATGAGGCAGCAATCGCATCTTATCAAATAAATGGGAATTTTTCAATGCCGGAAATTAAAATGGTTTATAGCAAAAATGATTTGACATGCTATGAATGGGTGAGTCAAGATAATTGCTTGATAACGTATCAATATGGAGATTCAAACATCAAAGCATATCCTGATGCTTTTTTTGACCAATCTGATGATACTCTACTGTATTCTGTGGCAAAACAGGAATTTGTGACGAAAGATTGGAGACGAGTTCACTCTTTTGCTGAAATACTTTTAAGAAACAACGATGTAGAAGCACGGGAAACATTACAACGTTATGCCAGCGGGTCGTTTACAACAGAAGAAATCGACCAAAACAGAAAAAGCAATAACGTGACCCCAAATCAAATTCAAGTCTTTGCACAATGCTTACTTGATAAAGTACAATAAGAACCTGTACTCAAGGAATATCACAAGCTGAATTGAGCCATACCCGATTTGATGGACGGTGTGGAGTAGTGCAATCGGCTAAAACCAAAGAATATCCAAAATTGCGGGTCATTCCGCCCGCTGCTGGTAAAATCGCCGCCGGAATTCCGCCGGTGTGACATTGCCGATGGCGGCGTTACGACGCTGGCGGTTGTAAGGTTGCAGACGCGCACGCTGTAGAAAGTGCTTACCGCGTACTTTGCAGAGGTTGCTAAAACGCCTTGTACTTTATAACACGCGATAGCCTAGTCCATTTCGCGAAAAGTAGCATCCGTCGTCCAAATGGTTTCTCTGTGATAGGGATCGCCATCGCCCAGCAGCGTGTTTTCCAGCCGGGATGTGCGTGGATAAGCACATCGCCCGCCCCGCAATGCGGTGAAGTACCCTTTTGATGCAGGAAGGTGTGCGCCAAAACAGTCTGCACCTCAACGGCAATTAGCATTTCAAGGGCCGATACGGCTGCCGGTGCACCCCACCAGCCATCTGACAATCATCAGATGCAGTGCTTCGGTATGTGCTGTATAGGCCGGCATGTTCAGCCAGAACACCACCGGATCTGCCAACAGCTCTTCGGTCAACGGCTTACGTAAATTCCAGATTCCAACTGCTAATGGCTACCATGAGATCAAGGACGCAGCCGCACGAGGGTTGGAGCGCGCCAGAGTGTCGCTAGTGCAAAATACTAGCATGAAGAAATAGCTTTTCTCTGTTATGCGATCAACGAGCTTCGGGCGTACCTATATGTAAACACGCCGTGTTGCGCACTCCCGCAACCAAAACAAACCGCTTAGATAAGCCATTTCTGGCAAGTCCGAGCGGTTTTTCTATGTCCATTTTTAAGAAAACGCCCCATACCTTGCCCCATACCAGGATAAAATGGCCTGCTTTCCGCTGATTTTGCCCCATATACGAGTATGGGACAGGCTCTATAAATACTATAAATGCTAAAAACAGACTACCTATCATAACCGAAAGGCAACCTGCAACATAAGCACCCTTAAATCAAACTCGCTATGATAGAATCTGCAATCTGTAAAGCCAGCTTCTCTTTGGAATTATTTTTCTTGAATTCGTCGTAATAAGATTTTAACTCGGATTGGCCGACCAGTACCTTATAGGGAACATCTGGAGCGGGCTTTGCATCTGAAGGGTCTTTTTCTACAAATATTTGTCCACCATATAGAACATGGATGGCTTGATTGCTGAATTTTGCTCATAAGCGCCGATGAGAATATTCGCGAGTAGAAGCACATCACTTTTTGCCATATTTTTCATCCCCTTTGGACAATATATTACACCACATTTTTCAAAATTACAACGAAAAAAAGTGTGGTTCAAAATCACACCCCTTACACACAATGCACACTTTACACAGAATTGCCTATACGGCTGCCCTTGCGTAGATTTTCAGATCGGTTTTGTTGCCCTCGAAGTTGTCCATGTTGCCTTTGTGTAGGGGGCCACCAGCGAAAATACGGGGCTTGGGGGTATTTCCCAACAAGCGAAGTTTTTACAAATCGTGTTACTTAACTGCTACTTGCCCGGGTGTACGCTTTTTTTGACTTTTCCGGAACGCTTAAGCAAGCAGAAATGTATTTTGCAAAGTTTTTTCGTATAAGCTATTTCTTTTTTAAAAAAATTGTCGATAAATATGTTGAGCTGAATTGCATTCTGCTCCAAGGGTTGGTATGATTGTAGAAAAACTGCCAAACTGCAGATGGGTCAGACGTGTTGCGACAGGCAAAAGAGGTGGTTGTGATATGAAAACCGTCATATTGGCTGGAGGGCTTGGCACACGCATTAGCGAGGAATCGTACCTAAAGCCCAAGCCCATGATTGAAATCGGTGAAAAGCCCATTCTGTGGCATATCATGAAGCTGTATTCTCATTACGGATTCAATGATTTTGTTATCTGCCTGGGTTACAAAGGCTATGTTATCAAGGAATATTTTGCTGATTATTACCTACATATGTCGGATGTGACTTTTGATTTTACCAATGGAAACCAGATGGTGGTTCACAACAACATTGCCGAACCTTGGCGTGTGACTTTGGTAGATACCGGGCTGAATACCCAGACTGGCGGGCGTATTAAGTGCATTCAGAACTATATTGGCAAGGAAGCGTTTCTGTTGACATATGGTGACGGGATCAGCGATGTGAGTATCCCGGACATCTTGTCTTTTCACAGAAAAAATAAACGGCTGGCTACCATGATGGCCGTGCAACCTGGGGGGCGCTACGGTGTGCTGGAAGTGAATGCACACAATGTTATTACAAATTTCCGTGAGAAGGCCACGGAGGACGGCGGATGGATCAATGCCGGCTTCATGGTGCTGGAACCGGAAGTGTTCAATTACATTGAAAACCGCGAGGATGAGATTTTTGAGCGCGCGCCGCTGGAAAAGTTGGCGGCGGCCGGTCAATTGGATGCTTATAAATATGACGGGTTCTGGAAGTGCATGGACACCCAGCGCGACAAATATGCATTGGAAGCGCTTTGGGCAGAGCAAAAGGCTCCCTGGAGAGTGTGGGAAGATTGAAAATTTCAGTTATCATGCTCACATATAACCGGGAGACCCTTGTTGAACGCGCAATTAGAAGTATCCAGAACCAAACCTTTCAAGAATTTGAGTTCATCATCATAGATAACGGCTCAACCGATGCCAGCGGAGAGATTGCGGAGCATGCCGCCGCAGAGGATGCACGCATTCGCGTCATTCACCGTAAGTGTGGAAATATTGGCTCCGGACGCAATGCGGGGCTGGACGCGGCAAAAGGTGACTACATTGCTTTTATCGACGACGACGACTATTGCGAACCGGATTATCTGAAATTTCTGTTAGATCTTGCAGTGGAGTACAGCACCGATATGGCGATTTGCGGCGCGACGGATAAAGTATTTGACGAGAAGCGTATAATGACTGCGGAAGAAGCTCTCATTGAACTGATGTGGCGAAAAAAGTACAATGTAGCGTTTCCGGCAAAGCTCTTTAGGGCGACTCTGTTCGATGGTCTTCGATTTTCGGCAACGTCAAAATATGATGACATTGAGTTGATGCCGCGTATTATGGCCAGAGCACAGCGGATTGCCTATCACGGTCTACCCAAATATACGTTTGAGCGACACGGCGGGAACAATTCCGCGTGGACGACGAACCATAGCCTTTTGGATGCTGCAACGCTCAACGAGTACCTTTCCGTATATCGAGAGCGCACAGAATGGCTGATTGCTCATTTTCCAGACAACGTGTTAGCTTGGCGGTATTTTGAATGGTCGTTTATGCTTTCCATGCTCGAAAAGATTACGCGTTTGAAATTGCGCGACTGTGAGAGTCAATGTGGAAAAATAAAAAAGGAATTACGGGAATACCAAGAGAAATTTATAGTGTGCAGTCTGACACAGGAATTTGAGAAAGAATGGGTTAAAAGGTATGTTTGCTCTTAATAAATTTTCTCTTATTATACTAACGCGGTGTAACTTGAACTGCAAGTTATGCTGTGAGTATATACCGCAAAACAGGCCATTTCCAGATATGACAGTTGACGAAGAGCGCGCTATACTCGATGCATTATTTAGTACCATTGATTGCGTGACTACATTGCATCTTACGGGCGGCGGTGAGCCGTTTTTACACCCACAGCTTTCCGAAATGATCGAGTGTGCTATGCAGTACTCGGACAGGATTGACCGCCTTATGTTGTTCAGTAATAGCACGGTGCCATTAAAATCGCAGTTGCTTGAAACGCTGAAAAAATACAAAGACAGGATCGTTGTGCAACTCTCTCAGTATGGAATAAACCCTGCCCATGAAATCGAGACTGCTAAAATGCTGATTGCCGCAAACATATCCTGTAAAGTCGAAAAATACTACGGCGACAATCAGTCCTTCGGCGGTTGGGTCGATTTTGGAGAGTGGAAACCTTATAACAGGTCGGATGAGGTGTTATCGAGAGTTTTTCTTGACTGTGCTGTCACGCGTGATATGCTTGGTAATTGGCGGACACGTGACGGCAAGGTTCATTGGTGTACCCGCTCACAGCGTGGGATGGAGCTTGGACAATTGCCGGACAATCCGGCTGATTATGTGGATTTGTTTGACAGCAGCACGGCGCAAGAAAAATGCGCAAAATTTGAGCGAATTGCTGCTACACATAGTTTGCTTGCTTGCGATTACTGCTCCGGTAACCAAGGTACAAGCGATGTCAGCAAGAGGTTCCCCGCAGCGGAACAAATATAAGGAGAATCAGAAGATGAATCTTTCCGAGAAACAGTTAGCTATCCACGTAACAACAAAGTGTACGCTTAACTGTAAAACGTGTGCTACTATAATGCCTGAATTCCGTAAACGCGCTTGCGGAGAGCATGTGCCATTGGAACAGTTGAAACATGAAATTAATTGTCTATTTGAAATTTACGACTATATTGAAAATTTGACAATCTCGGGTGGAGAACCTTTGCTATACCCAAGTATATATGAGTTGGCGAACTACTGCTTGAACTATTCCAAAAAATTTGGTGATTTGAGAATATTTTTTAATGGAACCATTATTCCCGATCAGAAATTAGTCGACGTGATAAAGTCATCTGACGGAAAACTAAAACTCGTAGTTGATGATTATGGTGCAGCGCTTTCTAAAAACACAGCCCAAATCGCTGATTTGTGGAAAGCGAACGGTATGGAACTGCGCGTAATCCAATATTATGGAGATCATCAGCATTGCGGCGGCTGGATTGATAATGGCCATCCAATTCAAAAGAAACATTACCCGGACGCCGGAAAAGCTGTGTTTTCACGATGCCATTTGGCTCAGTACAGTTGCCCGGCCACATTGAAAGGAAAATTGCATAATTGTTCATGGTCTACCATGCTTGTGGAACTTGGTTATATTTCTAAAAATGTCGGCTTGCCAGAATTTGTTGATATGTTTAACAACGATATTCCTCTCGAGGTTAAAAAGCAGCGCGTAAGTCAATTTGGAAAACAGCTGCTGGAAGCTTGCAATTGGTGCAACGGATTTGACCCGGAGAACTCGCCAAGATTTCCGGCAGGAGAACAGGCTTGATGTCATCGCTTGAAAATATATTCCGTCTTGGTTTGGGAACAAATCGTTTTCCAATTAAGTCATTTGATGACGAGGTGGGGATCGACGCATCCGTCCGCATTGTGCTTGAAGCGCTTAATGCAGGCGTAAATTATATTGATGTGGCGCACACGTATTCCCGAGGAATGGCACAAACCGTTCTAAAACGCGCATTTGCTCAAACCAATAAACCGTACTTCGTTACGATAAAGTCAAGTTACGGCGTTGACAAAACCGCTGATGATGCGCAAAGACGTGCCGAAACATCTTTGGCTGCAATGGGAATTGACCACGCTGCCTTTTTTGTCATATGGAGCATTGCGAACTACGAAGAATTTCGAGCTATTATGCGAACGGATGGGCTTTACGATGGTGCTGTAAAGCTTAAAAGAGCCGGGATTATTGATCAAATCTATTGTTCCGTTCATGCCTCGCCGAAAGATGTTATCAAAATTATTGAAAGCGGTGCGTTTGGCGCGATAACAATCTCCTATTCTTTAATTAGTAGCGGCATGATGCAGCCGGTGCTAGACGCAGCTTTGAAACATAATGTAGGGCTGATAACAATGAATCCGCTTGGCGGCGGGGTTATTCCGCAGAATTATGATTACTTCTCTTTTGCAAGGAGCTCAAAACACGAAAGCACCGTGCAGGCGGCATTGCGATTTGTCGCGGCGCAGCCTGCCGTAAAGATCGTGTTATCGGGCGTGTCCTCCATGGAAGAATTAAGGGAAAATCTTTCAGCTTTCAATGGCTCAAACACAGAGCCTGATGAGCGCCGTATTAAGCGTGTTGAAGGATCTTTGCACGAACTTGGGAATTTCTGTACGGGTTGTAACTATTGTATGGATTGTCCACAGGGCATTCCTATTTCAACGATTATGCAAAGTAGGAATGCAATGAATTTTTCAGCATCTGCAATGTATGGACGTTCAGATCCACGAGTGCTTAAAAACATTCAATTATTCCGGGAAATGAAACAATCATTTCAATATATTCCCCTGATATCGGAAAACAAATGTGTCCGATGCAGGCGATGTGAAAGCAGATGTACTCAAAAGCTAAACATTTGCGACAGTCTTGATGATACAAGCAACCGGATTACGGAATCCAAATTTTCGTTAACCGATATGAAGAATCGTCTATCTGCATTATTAAACGGAAAAAACTATAAAAAAGTGGGCTTCTATCCAGGCGGTGGTTATTGCACGTATGTACTGGAACTATATCACCAGTTCTTTGGACCACCGGATTTTGAGTGTATGTTGTTTGACAGTAACCCAGCACAATGGGGGAAAATAGCCAATGGATTGCGCATCTATGCTCCTGACGACATAAATGTTCTAAAGCCCGATTGCATTTTAATCAGCAATTATATTTATACCGACGAAATATATGACCGTGTTAAGCAATATAAACAAATCAACATTGACGTAATAAAACTTCACACGAAAAGCGATGTGCCTTGGGTCTATTAGTGAAAAGGAGACACACATTTGGAAAAAGCTATTTCCACGCCTAAGATCATTTTCTATATGCAAGCATATAATGCTGAAAAGACAATTTCACGCGCGATTAAAAGTATTTTAAACCAGTCTTATAAAAACTGGATCTGCTATTGTGCTGATAACGGTTCTGTTGATCATACTGGAGATATAATCGCAAAATATGCTCAAAAGCATAATAAAATACAAATGATAAGTTTAGAAAAAAACAATAGATGGTATTTTGTGGATGCATTATCTCAAATATTAAACTGTTTTGAAACTGGTTACTATTCGAACCTTGATGCAGATGATGAGTATTCACCAGTATTTCTTGAAAAGATGTTGCAATCAATTGACGAAAGCCAGGCCGATATTGTTGCATGTGGAAACGATGTTGTAGATGCAACCACAGGGCATATCATATCTGTGCAGAAACTTCAACAAAACATCATTTTGAAAGGCCTTGGACGCCCAGAACAGTTTGTTCAGTATTTCCCATATGCTTGCACCATATGGGGAAAATTATACTCATTATCCGTGCTTCGTAAATGCAATTTTGACAATGTAAAAAAGGTCTCTTATGGTGGAGATACTATTTTTGCGATGGAAGCCTTTCGTAACGCCAACTGCGTGAGCATTATTGCTAAATCACTTCATAAATACTATATTTCCCATAAATCTGTTTCCTACCAGTTCGATGAAAAACGGATTGTATCCAATCGCATTTTTATAGATACAACGCGTGAGTTCCTCGTTTCCGCGTATGGCTCAATCAGTCAGGAAAACCAAAACTATTTGTTTGGTTTTTATCTAAATGCAATTACAAACACCATATTCGTTATGCTCAACGCGAACATAAATGTTATAGAAAAGTTGGATAAGCTACGCGACATTTTCCAGGATACCCACACGCAAGAGCTTGTTAAATGGAACGGTATGGCAGAGCAAAAAAGCAATCTGTTCCGTCAGATTCTGCAATGGGTGCTGTCACAACCTGAGACAGCTGAAGACAAGGGTTTGAATTTGGCTGCTGACCTTTTTGCCACGTTGCACTTGATTCCTTCCAATATTACAGGATGGCCCGTCAGCCGGACGTTTATACTTTTGACAAAAATCAAGGCAAAATGCGACGGCAAAGAATTATCAAATCATGTTTCTTCACAAATTCTTTCTATAGCCTCAAAGTCTCCTTTCCTTGCAAAATTAAGCATGGAATTTTTAAATGATTATGGTGATATCGTCGTCTCTCTATTGCAAAAAGACAAGGAAGAGGCATGGAGAGACGTACAGGAAGCACTCGTTCGGCAGGACGATCTATCCGTCGTCCACTCGGAGGAGCTTCTGACGCTGGGCCTGAATTTATCCGCTTCATTAAATCGTACGGATGATTTTATCGCATTTAAAAAGAAACAAATTGCATGGTTGTTAGAAGTTTCCCGGCCGAAAGACGCATGGGAAGAACTGGACGACTGGGATAAAATTATGCCAGACGATGCAGATTTCAAATCGTTCAGAAATAATTTGGAAAATAGAGGGTTTGAAATACACCAGTCACCTTCAAATTAGAAATCATTTTGAGTGCCATACCGTGATTTGCGTTTTCCTATTATCCAGTGATAAGAAAACATTCTTAAATCCGTGTTCAACTGACCTACAAAAAATGGCAAAAGAAGAGTGCCACATACCAAACGCAAATTTTGAATAAATGGCTTATCTATGCGGTACAGTCAGTGTTACATTTTTGGCCCTCGTTTTGTTGGGAATCTCCATTTGCGCCATTTGTTCAGAGCTTCCCCAACTCTTATGAGGTACAAAGCGAGAATCAGTTCCTGTTTCTTGAAATATGATACGCACAGCGGTAAGCAGGGCTTTTCTGCATAAAAAATTCCCCTCCGATCAGCACAGAAGGGAATAGGTCATCCCGGATAGTTATATAACTTTCACAGCCTTACTCCATACACCGCTATCCGGGAGGGCCAACAATTATGATACATAATGATTCACGCTACATTCCGAAAGATTGTATCGCGCAAGCTGTACGGATCAACCAGAAGATTCCCACCAAGCGCATCCTTCTACATAAATATCGGCATTGCCTGGACCCGAACTTGCGCGCGGCGTATTTACTGTTTTAGATTCTGTACGCACAAAAGAGGGATGCAGGGGTGTCGGAAGACTTTTTGCAGGGCAAGCAAAAAGTGCGGGAATGCTTGATGTATTCGAGCGTTTTAATGCAGCCCTGTTAAAAAATCGTCGTCAATACTGTGTTTTGAATACTGCATACAGGTTTTTATATTGTTGAAGTCCACGCGGGTGCATTGACCGCCCAGCGGGCTTTATACATGAGAGTCCGGTACCGGATTTTCAGCCGAAGTGCAGGCCGCGCGTGCGGCGGTAAACGCTGAGTTGTCAAACATTGCTTCCACTTCGCTGCAAAGGGCAAGCACTTGGCGCATATCTGGTTCTTCCGGTACGCCGTGGTGATAATCGTCCAGTGAACAGATGCCGAAGATTCCGTCCAGCGCGCGGATGTCCGCGCACAGCCTGGGTGGCACAGGGAGCAGCTGCTCTACCTCGTCCATCAGACAGTTATAATTGTGGTTGAGCGGCATGACGCCGAACGCGTCGCAAATAGCGACCAGATAGCGTTCCAGCGCGCAGGAAGCGACATTGAATACCAGACTGACGCGCTCACCCTGCGCTAGGAACCGCTCTGCGCAACGGTGGTAACCCACCGCATCCGAAAAATCCTTGTCGAATGCTTCGTAATCCGGTTCCCCGCGTTTTTGACGGTACATTAAAATGCCTCCCTCATGCGGACGCTGCCGGTGTCCGAATGGTAGGTTCGGTCCCGGCAGCGTTCAAGGTTCTTGTATGAGTAAAAAAGAGTACGCAAATCAAGGGCGGCCGGTATCACCGACGTGCCGATTTACCAGACATTCAGAATCCATTCCTTGTTTTTCTTGTATTCCATGTCGGTGAAGAGTACATTGGCCATCTCCTCGGCCAGCCATGTCGCGCCTGCGTACCCCATGACGGGATGGCGGTAGTAGCCCGCGCGGTCATAGACGGGAAAACCGACGCGGAGCATGGGCACGCCGCAGTCGATGGAGGTAAAACGCCCTTTGGAGTGACCGAGGATAAGATCGAGCTCCAGTCCTTTGTTTTTGATGCGGTCTTCCAGTTCCCACAGGTCGGCGTTGGTGACTACTTCCATGTCGAAGTCCACGTTTTCCTGCAGCTCTTTGATGCGGGGGTCGTTGCCGTAGAAGGCGTTGTCGTCCCCCAAGAGCAGCAGCACAGGCTGCATTTCCATATCAATGCAGAACTGCGCGAGGCCGATAACGAGATCGGGGTTTCCGTAAATAGCTACCTTTTTATCCGCAAAAAACATGTGTGTGAGGTCTGTGATGGCGTCGATGGCGATGCCGCGCTCGCGCACCAGTTGTTCGGGGATGGGCTTGCCGGTCATTTGGCGCACATTGTCCAGAAAGGCATCCGTGTTGCGGATACCGATGGGTGTAGGCCCGATGACGGCCGGCACCTTGAATTTGTCTTCCAGATACCGCGCGGCCTTGGTGACCTCGTAGCGGTTGAGCGCGATGGTGCCGACGGCATTGGCTGTGTCCTCAAGATCCTCCACGGTGGTGTCACCGTGGGAAACGCAGTCCCCTTTGGGCATTAGAGGCGAATCGAAATTCTCGATTTCAAACAGCACGTTCGCTTCCACATCCATCACGGAAAGCAGGTGTTTGAGTTCCTTCACGTCGCCGGGGTTGACCCAGCCGGTCATCAGGTTGATTTTGCCGTTGGGTTCACCTTTTTTGGCCAGCGCTTTGACAAATGATTCCACCGCCACATCATAACCGCTGACCATGCTGCCGCGAAAGCTGGGGGAATGCACGCAGATAAGTTTCACGTCGCGGTCGGCGTATTTTTCTTTGAGCAGGCCGTTGTTGAGCTTGAGGATAACTCCGTCCACATCGTCACCGATGATTTCGGTGGAGCAGGTGGTGATGATGGGCACCACGCGGATATGCGGATAACGCATAAGCAGAACGTCCACGGCCTCTTCCACACGGTTTACCGCGCCGAGTACCGCGCAGTCCTCATGCAGCGAGGACGAGGCGATGTCGAAATTATCTTTGAAGTGCTGGGCAAACAGCAGCCGCACGAACATTACGCAGCCCTGCCCGCCGTGGACGATGGCGATGCAGTCCTTGATGCCGATACTCGCGTACTGTGCGCCCGCGGGCTGGCAGGTAAAAATGGGGTTAATAAGGCCGCCGCGCTGCCGTTCTTTCAGTTCACAGGGCATGTGGAATCTCCTTTCAGTAGAGCGGATCGGTCAGTTCTTTATTCAGTGATCCTTTTACGGTCAGATAGTCGATGCGGTCTTTCAGTGCGGCCATCATCGGCTTGATTGTTTCGGGCGTCATTTCGTTGATCCATGGGTAATCCTTCTTGTAATCGCGCGCCATCACCACGGCGTCCGCCCAATAGCACCGTTCGGAAGGATCCGCAATGTCCACTTCCTCGCCGCAGAGCAGCTGGCAGGTGATGCGTAATATCCCTTCGTTCTGCCGTTCACGGTCCCACACGCGGGAGTGGAATTGCCACAGGCACCATTTCATAATATAGTCGGTCAACGCGTCAACCTTCTCATCCAGAGTCAATATCGTCATGTTCAGACCTCCTCCGGCGCACCTGCCATGGCCGGGGTCTTGACCATGGCATAGGTGCGGCTGCGCAGTTTGGTCACGCTATCGAACCCACCGGTGTAGGGGTGTTCTTCCGCCGGAAGGGGAACGGATAGATCCAATTTTTTGTCAGAAATCATCGTGCGGGTCTTAAAGCCGTAATCCGCCGCGATGGGGTCTTTGCTGATGTCCACGCCGGAAAGCTGGTGCATGGGGGAATAAACGGCGTTGTAGATGTCGCGCGCAAAGCGTACCCAGCCCTCAAAGCCTTTGTACGGCCCGTTGTGGTAGGCGTGGGCGTTGAGGTACTGCACGCGCAGTTTCTTGGCAACCTCACCCGGGCGCACGCCGGTGAAAATAACGTCGGGCTTCAAGGTTTTCATGGCCTCAATGCCTTCCAGTTCGTTCGGGTCGTCAATGGCCAGCGCACCGGATTCGCAGCGGGAGATGCCTTTTTCCATGTCGCCCTGATGTCCGAACTTGGTGTAGACGGAAACGACTTCCATACCCATCTCCGCGTGGATGACATGCGCCCAGTGCCATAGTTTCGAGCCGCCGGGCCACAGCGCAA
Organism: Ethanoligenens sp.; assembly: GCF_047718355.1. NCBI lineage: Bacteria > Bacillati > Bacillota > Clostridia > Eubacteriales > Oscillospiraceae > Ethanoligenens > Ethanoligenens sp. The sequence continues at coordinate 2,015 of NZ_JBDNLG010000078.1, read as the reverse complement.
CTTTCACACCTTTGAGCCGACGGGCGTACCAGTCAAATTCAGGCTTCCAGCGGGCGTATTCTTCCTCGATGATGGCATTGGCGCGGTCTTCTATGCCGAAGAAAAGCCCGATTTTGCGCAGTGATTCGGCCATCGGCTTGAAACCGAAACCGTCGATGTCCATACGAGGGATGTTGTAACGCTTACGCAGCTCGTTGGCGATATATTCGGCAGAACGCGCGCATTCCAACACATTGAGGTTTGCGCGGTGCATGGCACGCAAATCGTCATATGAACCGTTGCCGGTAAAAGTAGAAAGCACTTGGATACCCATGCGCTTGAAATAATCGGCCATAACCTCCTGGTCGCCCTGGATGTTGTATTCGCCGATATAGTTGATGACATAATCGCTGGTGATCTGCGGTTCCACCTGCCCGACTTTCTGGTTGATCCACGCGATATTGATTTTGTGGTGGCCACCGGACTGGCTGGGACCGGCAAATCCGGGCGAATTGCAGACAAAAATATCCACGTCCGGATTTTCGTCCATAACCTCCTGCGCGATAGCGTTGGCGTCGTCACCGATGAGCGCTGAGGCACAGGTCTGGTAAATGGTCATGCGCTTGATATTCGGGAATGCCTTGAAAGCTTCCAGAATGGAATCTTTGAGCAGTTTTTCTGCACCGAAGATAACGTGTTTTTCTTTCATGTCGGTGGCAAACGTGTATTTAAGTTGGAAATTATCATTGTCGCTGATATAACGCTTGGTCTGCCATGTATCATAAGTGCAGCCCACCGGGCCGTGGCTGAGGTGGATGACGTCCTTCATCGGGGTGCCAATCACATGCTTGGCGCCGCAATAGGCGCAGCCACGCTCGGAAATGGTGCCGGGGATGGTGTTGAGGTAGCCTTCCGGCAGCACGTCGGCCAGGGTTTCAGTCTCGCCTTTCACGACCGCGTGTTTGGTGCGTTCGGGGATGCATTCGCTGCATTTAAATGTATGGTATGGCATGGTTGTTCCTCCTTTTCAGAGCTGTTTTACCGTCTGCGGGTCAGCATAGAACGGTGTCGCCGGTTTCATCGGTGTGCATGCATACGGCATGTCGGACAGGCATTTAATCGGCGATGCCGTATTTGACGACCATGGCCTCAAGCTCGCTCATTTCCAGCGGATGAGGAATAACAAAATTTTCGTTTTCGATCATTTTTTGACCAAGCGTGGCATACTCTTTGGCCTGATTGACCTGATCGTCGTATTCGGTGACGGTTTTTTTGTTGAACTCGGCCTTCTGCACGATATTGTCACGGGGGACAAAGTGAATCATCTGGGTGCCGATGGCAGCGGTGAATTCATCGAGAAACTCGCGCTCGCGGTCAACGTTGCGGCTGTTGCAGATGATTCCGCCCAGACGTACGCCGCTCTGGCGGGCGTATTTGAGCAGGCCTTTACAGATATTGTTGGCGGCGTAGATGGCCATCATCTCACCCGAGGCCACAATGTAGACCTCCTGCGCCTTGCCGTCGCGCAGGGGCATTGCAAAACCGCCGCACACAACGTCACCGAGAACATCAAAAAAGAGGAAATCCAGATCGTTGGTGTAAGCGCCCTGCGCTTCCATCAGGTCGATGGCGGTGATGACGCCGCGGCCTGCGCAGCCGACACCCGGCTCCGGCCCACCCGACTCCACGCACTGGATGTCCATGTAGCCGCGTTTGACAATCTTATCCTTATCAACTTTTTCCGCGCCTTCTTCGCGAAGCACGTCCATCAAAGTCTTCTGCGGTTTGCCGCCGAGGATCAGACGGGTGGAATCCGCTTTGGGGTCGCACCCGTGGATGAAGACTTTTTTGTTGTGAAAATGCGCGAGCGCCGCAGCTGTGTTCTGTGTGGTGGTGGATTTGCCGATGCCGCCTTTGCCGTAAATAGCAACCTTTTTCATGAATTTTGCTCCTTTCGATGCGCGGCATCCGCCGCATGCAGGTTTTATGCGTATAATATGCAAAAGAGCGCCACCGCATCCGGAAACCGGATGGTG
>NZ_JBDNLG010000077.1:0-14418 GCF_047718355.1 Ethanoligenens sp. | reverse complement strand
ATATGTGGTGAAGTTTCCGCTTATCATGATCCGTTGACTTAAATTTTTTTTGCTTTGCCTTGATAAATGTATTAAAATTTGTAAATTTAAGGCGCAACAAATATTTTCCTTTAACATTTTCCCTAACATATATAATTCTATCATTTGTGGTGTACCATTCAAATCGGCATTCTATAATTCGGAGCCCTTCAAGTTCTTTTGCGTAGAAAGTTGTTAATCTCCCATCAATCAATTGGTCGGATATTCTTTTTCCAGCGAACAAGTCGTTTGGTAAATATGATTTCAGTAAGTAGTATATCGTTAATAAGGACTCTGGTTTTCGTAAGCAACCATCTCCATATGGATATTGCTTTACATCATCTTCAGATTTTAATTTTTCTTTGTATTGTTCAAGACGAATGAGCAACGCTTCCAAATTAAATCCAGCGTCTGTGTACTGAGTAGGATTGAAATTGGACGGAGGCATGCAACAGCTCTCTAAATGGCTCCCTTGTTTCTTTGCCTTGAAATATGGTCTGCGTTTGTTGGAATTTACGGAAACCAATTCCAGCTTTGCTGGGCAATTTCTTGTAGGACAATAAAATACTTTTTCTATATCTTCTGCTGAGCAATTTTCGGCTAATACAATGTGCTCCTTGTTTATATCTCCATATGCATATAAAGACACAATAATCTTCCTTTCAAAGCCATCTGAGCGAGAGGAATTGGTTTTGCAAGTACATTTGTACATGATGAGCCCTAATAATTTGCAAATGCTGTTTTATTGGCAATTATACCATCTTCAATTTTAAAAGGAAAGCAGGAACATACATGGCAAGCAATCTGCAAAAAACATCGGCTCTGTTGGAGCAGACAGCTTTGAATGTGACAAAATCCCCAGAAGCGTGGATGGCCTTTCTGAACACAGCCGCCCGCGTTTACAAATATCCGTTCACCGATCAACTGCTGATCTACGCTCAGCGCCCGGACGCCACCGCTGTGGCCACTTATCCAATTTGGAACCAGCGAATGCACCGCTGGATTCACCATGGCGGCCACGCGATCTGGAGCAGCGGGACGGCCGCATCCTTCGCTTTGGCAATCATTTCGGCACCGCGCGGATCTTCCGCTATGTCACGCAGGGGACGTTCGATGCCTACAATTGGTCACTGGTCGAAAACAAGCAGAAATTCATTGGGCAGGTCGTGACCGGAAAAGCGCCGGCCCGGAGCTGCGAGGACGTAGACGGCACCGCGCTCTCTTTCGCGGAAGTGAAAGCGCTCGCCACAGGCGACCCGCGTATCAAGGAGAAAATGGATCTCGATATTCAGGTGTCCAAGCTGCGGATGCTCCAGTCCAGCTATGCCAACCAGAAATACGAGTTGGAAGATAACCTGCTTAAACATTACCCGCAGGAAATCCAGTCTACAAAGGAGCAAATTGCTGGACTGGAGGCAGATGCAAAATGTGCCATAGAGCATTCTCAGCAGGACGCCGACCATTTTACTATGATGGTGCGGGGCAAAACCCTGTCTGATAAAAAAACGGCTGGCGAGGCGATTATTGCTGCCTGCCAGCAAATGAAGTCCGCTGACGGCGCTGTGCCATTGGGAGAATATCGCGGCTTTTTACTGCAATTGTCCATCGACAGCTTTGAAAAGGTTTTCAAGCTGTCTCTCCGGCATCAGCTTTCCCGCACAGTGGACATAGGTGCGGACGCGCTGGGAAATATCACGCGCATGGACAACGCATTGGCGGGAATACCAAAGCGGCTGACCGGGGTGCGTGACCATCTGGCCGATTTACAGCAGCAGATGGAAATCGCCCGAGAAGAAGTGGCCAAGCCGTTTCCGCAGGAGCAGGAACTCGCCGAAAAGACGGCTCGCTTGCAAGCCCTCAACGTTCTCCTAAGCGTAGATGATAAAGAGCCTAAATCCAGCGCAGAAACAGACCGTTCAATGGATGCGGGCAAATCTGCCCGACACATTCGTTACCACAATGCAAGACTGGAGAGGTAAATATATGGCAAATCGCTATCGTTCTATCCAACTCCACGTAATGGTCAGTCCCCGCGAAAAAGAACTCATTGATCTGAAAATGGAGCGCGCCGGCGCACATAGTATCGGAAGCTATATCCGAAAAATGGCACTGGATGGGTATGTTGTACATCTGGATATGTCCGATGTGCGCGAATTGCTGGCGTTGTTACGGAATATTAGCAACAACGTTAACCAAATTGCCCGCCGCGTTAACCAGACCCACAACTTTTACGAAGAAGACGTCGGGGATATTCGGCACGGTGTGATGGAGGTTTGGAAATCCATTAACGTTCTTTTGGACAAGTGGGAGGGCGTTTAACACCGTGGCGGCGGTGTAAAAAAGGCATTAGGCCGCCAGCGTTCCGGGGAAGGTCCCCGGAGGTTGCGAGCATCAGCGTTCCATATCTCTGTGATGGGGCTGGAGCCGTTTTGCGAAATCTATCCCGTGAATCGCGTTATGATACAGAAAATCCTTGATCTTCTGCCAATTGCCGGTGCTGTAATAAGTGGAAAGGAGCGTGGTGAACGCCTCCATGTGTTTCTCTTGAATCGTCAGGAGCCCGTGACCGCCCGCAACAAGGATTTTGTTGGCCAGCAGCAGGGACGACCGCTTGTTTCCGTCCCAAAAGAGCTGCCGTCTGGCTCCCCATAAGAAGGCATCAATGGCTGATTCCGTCGCGGTTAGTCCCGAAGATAAAATACCGGCCAGCTCTTTTTCTGCTTCCTCGGCCATGGGAATGGGCGGCACATAATCTGTGCCGGAGATCCCGACGCCTCCTGACCGTAGCACACCCCATTCAAGTGCCTCGTTTCGGGCAACGAACCCGTTAATTTGACACAGCCAGGACAATGTTACCGGTTCATCAATTGAGGACAAGAGAAAACGCCACGCGTCACGCATGTTCAGAATGGCCTGGATGTCATCCAGCGTGACACCGGGCACGTTGACACCATTTAAAATGGTTTGCGTCTGCGGGAACGTAACATTCCGATTTTCCATCTTCATGCCGCAGTAGATGTTTTCATCCCATTTTTTCTTAGCAAGAAAAACGCTCTGTTGCCGTGTCAAGTTATATCTATTTGAAAAGCTACTCATATCGCTTTTTCTCCTTGAAGGTCTTTTGATTTATTATACCACATCCAGAAAAGAGGGACACAGCAGATGGCCGTATCAGATTTAAAATGCGTCAAAGTCCGCAACGGACGATCCATCGCATATGTGGTGAAAGATCGCATCAATTACTATAAAAATCCGAAAAAAACAGATAACGGAAGGTTGGTATCTGCTTATCAGTGCACACCGGATACAGCCATTGAGGAGTTTACGGCAGTCAAGCACGCTTATGAAGCGCGGACTGGCCGGAAGCGGTCAAGTAACAATGCTGTTTTGTGGCGGATTATGCAGTCCTTTAAACCGGGTGAAGTCTCGCCGGAGGAAGCAAACAAAATCGGCTATGAGACGGCGGCGGAATTTTTAAAAGGCGAGCATCAGTTCATTGTCTGCACGCATACAGACCACAAGCATATCCACAACCATATTGTATGGAACAGCACCGCGCTTGACTGTGAACATAAGTGGAATAACTATAACCGATCGGCTATGGCGGCCCGTACAATCAGCGACCGCATCTGCGCGGCGAACGGTCTGTCCGTTGTCCGCCCAAAAGAAAAAGGGAAACAGTATGCGGAATGGGCGGCAGAGCAAAAAGGCGGCAGTTGGAAAAAGAAATTGCGTGCGATGATTGACACCATTTTACCGACTTGTATTGATTACGCGGACTTCCTTGCAAAGATGCGGCAAGCCGGCTATGAAGTACAAACAGGGAAAAAATATGTTTCCTTTCGTGCGGCGGGTCAGACGCGTTTTACGCGGATGAAGACGCTCGGCGCGGATTATACAGAGGAAGCCATACGTGCACGGCTGGAGACCAAACAACCTGCTTCTGCACGGTATAGATTGCAGGTGCTGTTTGCTAAAAAAATCAATCTGCTGGTAGACATCCGTGCACAATTGCAGGCCGGGAAAGGCGCCGGCTATGCACATTGGGCAACAATATTCAATGTCAAGCAAACAGCCAAAACGCTGTACTATATTCGAGAACACGGAATTGCAGACTATGCCGAATTGGAAAAGCGCACAAAAGCTGCGGCTGAGAAGCAATCCGCGCTGACCGTAAAAATGAAATCGCTGGACGGGCGTATGAAGGAAGTTCAAGATTTGAAGTCTCAAATCATCGCATACAGCAAAACCCGTGCGGTGTATGTAGACTACCAGCGTTCCGGGTGGAACCCAGTATTCCGCGCCCAGCATGAAACAGAAATCTTGCAACACGAAAATGCAAAAAAAGCATTCAATGTGCTTCATGCGAAAGCTCTTCCGAAAATGGCACAGCTCCAGAAAAAATATGCAGAGCTGCTGTCTCAAAAGCAGGAGGTACGCACTGAATATCAAAAAGCCAAAGCCGAGGCGGACGAGTTGCATATTATCAAGAAAAATATTGATACGGTACTGGATATTCCAGATGATAGTGAGGCAAAAAAACCGGATATTGAAAACGACAGACCTCTGTAATAGCTAAAAAAACAATGCAATATTGTATCACAGCTCAAAATCTTTTGCAACTTTTTGCAAAAGATTTTTCCATAATCTATGATATTTACAGACACACTGGAACATCCCTAAGACGGAAGTGAGGAATATAATGGATTCTATTATCTATGTGGAAATTATGGGAATGGCAACGGATGAGCATGGTCACCCGGCTAAAGCCGGGATGGAAATTAACATGGGCGACATTTCACAGGGGCGAAAAATACCTTATGAGGCATTGGTTTCCGCAATTAACCTTCCGGCTCTTCTTGCTTGGCTTGGACTGGATTTTGACCCGGGAGATGTAACAGTAATTACCCCCGAAGTTTATTTAGAAGAATATGGGGAACAGGCGAAAGGAGACTGCAATCCAGATGCGTAAAAAAATTGGCTTTGCTCAAATGAGCTTCATGGGGTTTCACCGATATTTGTTGTCTAAGAGTCGGACGCGCGCGCAGATTATGCACCGCTTGATGTATTACAAAAAATGCCGCCAAAGGAGCTGCGAAGAGTATGCCGAAGATTGAATATTTACGAAAAAATTTTCGCCTGGCCAGTTTGTCCTTGATTGAAAAAATCAACAATGTTGTGTCTGATTATGAACGGAAAGGGTTTAGCTTGACGCTCCGGCAAGTCTACTATCAGCTTGTCACGCGCGACATTATCCCGAACAAAGAGAAAAGCTATAAAATGCTGAGCGCTCTGATTTCCGACGCGCGACTTGCCGGCCTGATCGACTGGACAGCCATCGAAGATCGCACGCGCTATCTGCGCGGAAATTCACATTGGACAACCCCCGGCAGCATGATTGATTCCGCTGCCTACTCCTATCATCTCGACCACTGGAAAGGCCAGAAAAGTTATGTGGAGGTGTGGGTGGAAAAAGATGCTTTGATCGGTATTGTTGGACAGATATGCGCCCGTTTGGACGTATCGCATTTTTCGTGCCGAGGATATGTTTCGCAATCCGAAATGTGGGGCGCGGCGCAGCGGTTGCGCCGGCACCGGGATCAGGGACAACATATCATTCTGCTGCACTTGGGCGACCACGACCCCAGCGGGCAGGATATGAGCCGCGATATTCAGGAACGGCTCGCCATGTTTGATGAAGCCCACCATGTTCAATTTCATCGGCTTGCTTTAAATATGGAACAGATCGACCGATACAGTCCACCGCCCAACCCTACAAAATTGAGCGACAGCCGTGCGAACGGTTACATAGAAAAATACGGTCATGACTGCTGGGAGCTGGACGCTTTGGAGCCGCAGGTCATCAGCGACCTCATCAGTGAAAATGTGGTCAAATATCGAAACGACCGGAAATACGAAAGCGTTCTCAAGCAGGAAAAAGAGGAAAGGGCGCTTTTGGAGGAATTGTCGGGAAACTGGCCCGGTGTCGCTGCAAACTGGAAAGAAATCAAGAGCCGGTTCTGTGAATAATTTCGTGCATCAGGATGATGCACAGCCGCCCCGTTTATGGGGCGTTCGGAAAATCGCGGCGGCGCATTTTACCGGGGGTTTGGGGGTGCCCCTCAACAAGCAAATTGCGGATGTGTGTACACACATCCACTGCTTGCCGAAGTTGCAAACAACGAAGGTCGGGAGTGCGCACACTGCCGGTCGCGGTCGCAACCGCGCATCGTCTTCCTGCGGTGCCACAGCGCCGCGTACCGAATAAATGCCTTGGGAGAGTGAAAGGCTATGAGCCCGAATACATTTGAAAAGCTTGCAAAACTGGAGGCAACATTATGAAAGCGATTACAATATGGCAACCATGGGCTTCCCTTCTCGCCTGCGGAGCCAAGAAGTATGAAACCAGGGGGCGGGTCACCAGATACAGAGGCCCGATTGCAATTCACGCGGCCGTTAAAAAGCTACCCAAACAGGCAGATATGCCTTTGGAGACATTCGACGCAATTACGACTGCGCTGGCAGAGCATTATGGATATTGGCGGTCCGGCTGGCACCTCAAGAGAACAAAGATGAATTTGGATGGCTCCGACAACGGATTTGACATACCACGCGGAGCGATTGTGGCCGTGGGTGAATTGATTGCCTGCCGCCCGATTGTAGCAGTGGGATGGACGGGGACCTTGGAGCATCGTATCGCATGGGTCGACGAACATTTATGCCCGCATTATCCTACCGCGCAAGAAATACTTTTTGGAGATTGGACTCCCGGGCGCTATGCCTGGGAAATCGCCAATGCGCAAATGCTACCGGAACCAATCTCGGCGAAAGGTATGCAAGGATTATGGAATTGGAGCGGGATATCAAAAGATATAGGCCACGTCGATGGTATCTAAAGAGGTCGCTCCACATGGAAATGAAACGCCACCGTCTGTCGCAGAAAATGCGCAGAAAAATTTACGAAAAAACGGCTGGACACTGTGCCTACTGCGGTTGCAATCTGCAATATGAGGATATGCAGGTTGACCATGTAAAATCCTTGTATGGTGAAGATGATGTTTTTTAAACAACCACCCTCAAAAGACTGCCGTTCGTGTGACTATTTTTCTGAGCTAAAGGAGCCGCGCCCGGTGGAAAACGGACAATCTGTAATATACGGTTATTGCTTCAAGGACGGAAGCGCAAGCTACAACATCAACATGGGAAAAGGCTATCCGGTATACATTAGCGGAGGCTTTTGTAAAAGCCATAGGCTGCGGCCTTGATGAGTTGAAAAAACGACGGAAGAATATTTGTTATGTTAAACCTTGATCCTATCAAAAAACGGTGCGCAGAAGCTACACCTGGAAAATGGGAATGGAAAGCAATAGGTTCCGGTGAATTTGTTGGTATGGTTTCACCGCAAGCTGTGATACTGTGCGCAAAGGCTGCCGACTTCCACACTCAGCGTAAAGATGCCGAATATATGGCTTGTTCTCGCACTGATTTGCCGGTTTGCATTGCTGAAATAGAACGCCTTCGCGCTGAATTGTCGGACACATCCATGCGCCTTCATACCACTGAAACGGCGGCATATATTATGCGATTAGCCTTGAAAAAAGCTTGCAAACAAATTCCAGGCAGGAGATTTGGAAAGCGATATTTCATCATGAAGGCCATGAAGCAGGTTGCCAATAGCAATGATATTTAGGAGGATGAGGATTCTTGACAGTCTACATTACGCGCTATGCGCTTACGGAAGGCATCTACCTTGCGGAAGTTGAGTTGTCGCAGACAGATGATAGCCGGGTTACTGTTCTCCGCGGACGGCATTCTGGAATTTTTCACAAGCCCGATTGGCATGTTACGTGGACAGATGCGATCAATCGAGCCGAAAAAATGCGCAAGCAAAAAATCCAATCGCTTCAGACGCAGATAGCTTGCCTGAAACGCATGGACTTTTACAGACTGACCAATTCTGAAAATGGATTTCGAAAAGGAGACGAGCATCATGACTGAGCTGTTCCAGCGGACAAACCGGTTTGAGTAAAACGATTTTTTGAATTAATTTTCATGTACAGCGGGTCATAAGCCGATATATGGATTGTACTTCGGCACCGTGAACGCCGCTTTTCTCCCCGTAAATAACATCAGACGGAGGAAAGCTATGCCTTATATCTCAATCATTGATCTAAACGGAAAACCGAAACGGCACTGGATTCCTAAAAAGCTAAAGAGTGCCGAATTGGAAGCTATAAAGACATTTAATGATGAACAACAGCACCGTTATGATCGACAACGCAAATCCGATAGTCGTCACAGAGACAATCACGACATCGAACATTTTTTGTACTACAGTGAATATTTGTACGGCGACATCGTTCAAGCAATCAATCAAGGCGCTCATCATGCCGTTGTCGAGGATTTCAGTGGGACATGTGATATTTGGATTGTCGTCCGTGAAGTGCTCAGGTCTTATCCTCAAATTCAACGAGAAAGACTCTTTATGTTCCTCCAAGGACACAACAACTCGGATATTGCGAAGATACAAGGGTGTACGCCTTCGGCGGTTGAACATTCAATCCGGAATATTTTGGCACAAATCCGAAAAAGACTAAGCTGAAACCATTAGTGTAAAAATGCTGAGTTTTTGACGCTTTTAACAGAAATTTGTTGTGCAATGCTCTGAAATTGCGCGAAGACGCAAAAAAAAAGTATCAAAACGGCTTATTTCTGTCCTATATATATGAGAGGTGTTTTTTTCACCTCTCCCGCACCTCGAAAAATACCGGCAATTGGGCCGGTCATATCCAGCATTCAGGTTCCGCTGTAATGTTTACGTGCCTGATCACGGTGCAAATACGGGACAAGCAAAGCGGCTAAAGGCAAACGCCATGACTACCTGCGGGTTTATTAATATCCCGTGTAAACTCTTTAGAAGGTACGAGCGAGAAAGTCATCCGCGGTATGGTGACCGCCGCGAGCCGTAAACACAGCATGGGTCGGCAAACTCTGCCCCGGAGTCAAGGGGGTTGGTACGAGGACGGTACCGTCCGATAGTCTAAACCATAGACTGGCCTGAATGTTCCCGCACATCGGGGGTGAGCCGAGGGTGGAAGCCCCACCTGACAATACGATGCATCCTAAAATGAAAATGTAAGACTTGCTGCCACGAGTTTTTTGCTCGTGGCGCATGGTGTTCCATTTTCAGCAATGTAATGAATACCGAGAGGAGCTTGCTTACTATGCACATAATTATTTTAAATCTTCATGCGTCTCTGCCTATTTTTAAAACTGTGGAACAAATGAGTCAAATCAGCGGATTAGGCGAAAGCAAACTCCGCGAATTAATGAATAATGGCGAAATGGAATTTGTACCAGTTGGTAACCGGCGCCTTCTTACAGTGCAAGCCCTTTGGGAGTGGTATGAGCGTAACAAGACGGCCTGCAAAGAAGGTGCAATGATATGTCTGTAACATCGCGGCAGGTAAAAAACAAGCGTGACGGTAATGGTAAACTGACAGGTCGATCTGGTGTGGTTTATGATGTCAATATAAAATATAAGGTGCTTGGTGGCTATAAGGCTCATGTTAAGCGGGGATTTGCGAAAAAAAGTGATGCTGTTGATTATGAGGCGGCCATGAAAGTCAAATTGGCGACACAACCGGCATCGGTACTTTCTACGTTGTCCAGAGAGGGAAATCAAACGCTTCAGGCATACATTACAAAATGGGTGGAACGGCACGGCGCAGCAAATTTACGGTCATCCACTTTGGCATGTTACAAAAACCATATTAAGAATCATATTATTCCGGCTCTTGGGTCTATACGGCTTAGGGATTTAGCGCCAGAGCAGTTGGACGATTTTTATAATATGCTGTCGGAGCGAGATTTGTCATCGGGCACAATAAAAATTGACCATCGCATTTTATCTGCCGCTTTAGAAGCTGCGCGCAAATATCATTACATAGAACGCAATCCTGCCCGTGACATTATCACGAAATTTACAGATGATATTCATTTGCCCGAACCGTATACTGTACAACAAATGAAACAATTAATGGAAAAAATCACTGGAACCAGATGGGAACTGACAATTATTTTAGCCGGGCTATATGGATTGCGCATTAGCGAAATATTGGGTCTCCGTTGGGACAATGTTGATCTGGTCAATGGAACGTTTATTGTCAGGGAACAATTACCTTACAGATTGGAAAAGGGAAATCACATGTTGCCAGATCAACTTCCACCAGCAAAATCGAAGGATAGGGTGCTTCCTATTACGGCAGTAACAAGACCATATTTCGAACAGTGCCACATTTTGAGGCAACAACAAAAAGAGAAGGCATTATCAACATCTGTAGACTATTTCGATAATCGGTTGGCTGTGTGCCATGAAAACGGAAGGCCATTTAGTCGATCTGACATTACCGTGACCTTTCAAGCTTTGCTGCAAAGTGTAGGGTTGCCGCATATTCGCTTCCACGATTTACGGCACACAGCGGCAACCAATATGCACGACTTGACCGGTGATTTTTTCACAGTAAGCCAAATATTAGGCCATAGCCTGAGTACGGCGGGTGTCACCGCCAAATATGTCAATGTCCGAATGGAGCGTAAAGAAGCTGTTTTGAGCAAATATCATCAAGAGGTGTTTACGAAACATAAAAAATGTTCGCTGGAACGATAGAATAGAGAAGCAAACTCTGCTGTGATGGTTGTCAAAACCCAAGTCATCAAAATGTCACCAATTAATTCAGATGGCATTTCTGTATTGGTAAAACATTCCCTTACCAGTCAAGTCCCTATGCGGGTTTTCAGATTTTGTGTAAAAATTTGTGCTGCTTTAAAATGATGAAATGGGCAATACCGCACATATCCATCACCTTCCCTTTTAGCCTATGCAGCCGCGCGTCTGCGTGTGAAAAGGAAAGTTTGGGCAAAAAAATCCGGCCTTGTGGCCGGTGGAAAGAAAATCATACAAGAAATATCAAAAGGAGAAGAGGAGGGTAAAATGAAAAAAGCTGTATCTATAGAATATTCTAAAGGGATGAAGAAATTGTGAATAGGATATGACATTCGTGTGAATTTGCGCGGACAAACAGAAAATTTACCGTGGAAAGCGGTTGACTGCATGGTGCTGCCGCATCAAAACCCGTAGACATTTTAGCCTATATGATATCGCCACGCTGCAAACAGGGATAACGTCCAAATGGCCGTCATCCCTGTTTGCGATGCACGAGAAAATAGGGTGCTGCTGTGCATGAACTCTTTATGATTGCAGGAATGTGGAGTTTGCCATCAGTTTCTTTGCCTGCTCTTCGTTTAGCTTGTAATGGTAGAACAGGTCGTAGAACTTCTCGGCTTCCTGCACCATGTTGTACTTGTAAACGCTCGGATAGAGCAGATTGCCCAACCATTTGATACCCAGTACACGGTTGACCGACGGCGGACGGCCCATCCAGTTGTACGGCCCCATGGGCACTTCGTAGATTTTTTTGTTTTTCACGGCGCTCAAATCTTTCCAGAGTGGGTCCTGTCCTACTTTGGAATACACGCTCTGCGGGTCGAATATCATCACGTCCGGTGCCCATTGCATCACTTGCTCCATGGACACATTTACGCCGCCTGTCCCCGTGCTGTCATTCACATCCGCGACATTAATTGCGCCGACGCGGTCGATGACATCGGCATGAATGGAGCCTTTCGGGTTGGTCTGCAAACCGGTGTCGCCCAGTCCGTAGTAGACTTTCAGTTTTTTGCTCGCGGGGATAGAGGCACTTTTGGTTTTTGCATCCGCCAGTGTCTGCCCGACATAATCGGAGAGTTTTTTTGCCGTCGACTGCTCGGAGAGGATGTCCCCTAATGTCTGGTAGGCTTTTGGCATGGTATCCAGCGTAGCCTCCACAAAAATGACGGGGATGCCGGTCTGCTGCTGGACACCGTCCATGTCTGCTTTTTCAGTGGCCTTTTTTTCACCGATGTCAATGATGATCTGCGGATGAGCAGCGGCCAAAGCTTCAATGTTCAGATTGACATTTTTCCCGTAAAATTGGCCGAAAACTGGCAGATTCCAGTATTTCTGATCGATGTACGGTTTGACGGAATCGGCGAATTTGCCGGAAAGTCCAACCAATTTGTCAGGGCAAAGGGAGTAGAGGAATACCTGCGCGAGTGGACCGGAAGGGGCGATCTTGGTGATGTTGGTGGGAATTTCGACCTTTCGGCCTGCGGAGTCGGTGAACATGCGGGTTCCAGAGGTGGTGGAGGCCACAGAAGCCGCCGATGAACTGCCGGAGGATGCGGTTTTTCCACCGTTCGTACATCCGGCCAGACTGCCCGCCATGGCAAATGCCACAAACAGCGCCGCTATTTTTTTGAAATGCATATGCGTCTCTCCTTTTTTAGGGGACTCCGGCCGATGCACTGGCAACAATGCTCTTTCCGGATTCCCATTTTATTTATTTTACATACCGAACCATTTGGCCGGCCTGAAAAATCGAGGATCCTCCGCTTTCCGCCAGGCGTGCGCATAAATCCGGACGGGTGACCACCGTGCCGGCAAGTTCATTCGCACCGAAGCGGAACATTACCGGTGAAAGCGGCACGCTTGGCCCCACCAGCACGACATGGGCGTTTTGTGAGAGTGCAAGCAGTCTGGGGAGCGTCTTGTTGACCAGCGTGCAGCCGGTGATGAAAACAAAATCCTGTTCCGGCAAAATGTATTCGCAGGCGGAGTCTGGGAAATCACCGTCACGGGGCGCGCGCTCCAGAATTGAAAGTGCACAGTACGGAGCAACACGCTGTTCCAGATAAGGAAAATGTCCTACCACGCAGACTCGCTTATCACGGAAAACATCCACATTGGAGAGGAAAGCATCGTTTTCCGGCACGGAGCCTTCATCAAAGAGGGCAATGCCGTTTTTCCGTGCCTGTTCCGGCGCGTTGCAGAAAGCGTTGATCGCAGCCAATCCGACAGCCGCCTCTTCAAAATTCCATGATTTCACATAGGAGGCGACGTCCTTTAACTTTGCGCCTTCCCATGGCTGTGTACGTTTAGCTGGACGTGCGGTTTCGTGGATGGTCATGGCCAATCCCACGCACTCTCCGCTTCGCACCATGGTCCATCCTTTGCCGCAGACGACTTCGTCCACTGTAAGCTCCTCCGGCAAGGTTCCAATCAGCGCGTCATATAGTTCCCACATCAAAATGCCTCCTGCTTTAATATACGGTGCATACAATTTTGTCGCATCGCGTTTTTTGTTATGGTTTGAAACGAAGGGGGCGTCTTTTGCTAAAGCTGGTGTCGCTTTTAAAAGTCAGCTCTTCGCAGAATCAGGTACAGGAAAAATGGTGCGCCGACAAATGCAGTCAAAATGCCCAGTGGAATTTCCGAGGTATTGATGACGCGTGCCACATCATCCACCAGTAACAAAAAACTTCCGCCCATCAGCACCGAAGCAGGCAAAAGCCGACGGTAATCGCAGCCTACCAGCATACGCGCAAAATGGGGTACCACCAGCCCTACCCAACCAATCATGCCGCTGACCGACACACACGCGGCGGTGATAAGAGTGGAACCGAAAATCAGCGCGATGCGCACGGCTGCTGTTCGGATGCCAAGCGCCTGCGCCTCTTCCTCACCCATGGTCAATACGTTGAGTTTCCAGCGGAGGAAAAAGATCGGCGCTAACCCTATCAAGATGAGTGGTGCGGCGAACGCCACATCTCGCGGGCGGATGGAAGCCAGGCTGCCCATCAGCCAGTACGTGATGGCGGGCAGCACGTTGTTGGGGTCGGCCATTAGTTTGATAAATGAGGTGGATGCTGAAAACAGGGAGCCGATCATGATGCCGGCCAGTACCAGTCCAAGCGTCGGGTTGCGTTTGACGCGCCGGCCAATAAAATAGACAAGACCGACCGAAAGCATACCGAACGCAAAGGAACAAAGTGTGATGCCGAAATATCCGACCGAAAGGAAAATGGAGAGCGCCGCACCGAATCCTGCCCCCTGCGAGGCCCCCAGTACATCCGGGGATACCATTGGGTTCTGAAATACCCCCTGAAAGGCCGCACCCGCACAGGAGAGTGCCGAACCGATCAAACAGGCCATAACCACGCGTGGCAGGCGCACCTGAAACAGGATGGTAGCCATTTCCGGCTCCCAGTTCGGGCGGATGGGCAAGACCACAGAAAGCAGGATGCGAACAAGCTTATCTGGATAGATGGGATAGCGTCCCAATAGGAATGAAAACAGGATCAAGACAACATAAACTGCCAGAAGAATAGAAAATCGTCCCGCCATCATGTGTTTTTGATTCAAAGCGACACCACCTGATTGTATATTACACGTTTTGAAATGAAATGGCAATTTTTAATAATTTTTATAATACAGTACTTTGCAAAAAAAATCAATATTTG
>NZ_JBDNLG010000076.1:0-14471 GCF_047718355.1 Ethanoligenens sp. | reverse complement strand
ATATTACAGATGTATATAAATCCTATTACGCTGCAATATCATCAGGCATTTGTTATATAGCGGTTTTGATTTCTGCTTGTACATATCTGATTATTCAGGAAATACGAAAACACTAACCGTTTTTTCTTTTTGTTCCGGCTTCAGTTTTATCTGAAGCCTTTTTTATTTTTGTATCAACGATTTCTAATACTCTTACATTAAAATCTATAAAGTCTATGTTCTACAAATGTGGACAAGTGCGATTTTCAATGTTCTCTTAGTGTTATAAATATGTATCACCCGCCCTCAGGCGGCGAAATCCCCCTCGGAGAGCCCACTGATATCTTTCGCGTAGCGAAAGTGTCATAGTGGGTCAAATGCCTTTCGAAAAAGGGCATTTGACGGGCGGGCCTCCCGTTTACGCTGCGCTTCACTGTGATCGGAAAGTTCGCTGAAAACTGATTTTCTGAAAGCTACCGGTGATAGACGGACAGGTGAAGTATCATTAAAAAAACAAATGGGACTAAAACTGTTCAACCACTCTCTATTTACTCGGTTCCAGATGGCTTAAATCTTTTTCTGGTTCGATGCTCCTCGTCAAGTACAGCTTTTCTTGCCGGAGTTCCCGTGATCGCCTCTAATTTATACTGCGCTTCAATTACTCTGTTTAACCATAATTGCTTATGGTTATCAAAGTTTCGGCAGTCTTTCGAAATGGATATTGGCTGCCCAAACGCCAAACGATTTTCAGACCCTTCAACAGCTTGCTCGATAAAAGCCGGTAAGACAGAAATGCCCAATAATCTGGCCAGCCAGAAAGCACCTCGCTCAATATCTTCTGCTTTATCCTTATTTATGTCAAAGATTGTTCCTTGTGCAAATATCAGAAAGTGTTTTGGTTTTTTACCTTCGTCAAACCATTTTTTGGCGGATTTTATTGCTGCCATTGATCCGACAGAGCTTTTGCGGTCAACTGAAACTACTTTTTCTAATTTCAATATTGGTATCAATTCTTTTGGTATAGAGACACCATTAAAGCAATTTTCTTTTGCAAAAACAAATAATTCCGGGTAAGTATCCATTACTTGATGCATTACTTTATAATAATAGCTCATGATTAGCGGGGCATCTGAATCGGTCAGATGATTTGCTGCAATTATATAAGAGGTGGTTGTAAAATCTGGTGGTATATTATATGCTTCGAAATTATATGATTTTAGCAACTTTTTCTTCGCTTCTATCAATCTCCTTTTCAATTTCTCTGGATCATTCAAAATATCAAGTATTTCTTCTTCAGCATTGTCATTAAATAGTGAGCTGGCGTTAAATAAATGCATTATATTCTCCTTGGATTAAATAGAATCAATTGCATTATTACATAAAATAAGGTCTGTTGAAACCTCAAGCCTAACTTCTCTTCTTCCTGCGTCTTTTTCTCGGAACACTCATATACTTGGATTTTTGCAAAATCCTTATCAGTGTTTGGAACTCTACTGGTGTCAGTTTATGATAATCAATCCCCAACTGGCGGCATAGCATCACCACACGCTTTTCTTTGTCGCTGCCCTGAATGCGGGCTGCTTCTTCCATGCCGTGCTTTATTTCATCTACGATGGATAAATCCGGCGCGCTGGTGTTATCTCCCTTATGAGTTTGCCGAATATCGCGGATAATGCCGTTTATATCTCGATGCACCATCTGGCTGAAATAGGTATCTTCCTCAATATGGGTGGCTTTTAGCAGACGGATGTGCGGATCATTCTCGCTGGGGTGGTATTTCTCCATGATCTCAACGCGCACCATGTCCACCAGCGCGTTCAGGTTTTGTATCTGCATATCAGCAATGCCGTCCACGTAAATCTCAATATCAGCCAGCAGTTTCCGAAAGTCCTTATGTACGGCCATTTCGCACAGTAGCCGGGTATTCATTTCTTCGCTTTTTAAGAGCGTAATCATCCCATCACTCAAATGCAGATCGTTCAGATCTGCGTTTGGGTGATTTTTTGTTTCCGTCAGCCCCAGCAGGTAATCGGCGGAAACGCCATAAAATCTCGCCAGCGTCACAATGCTGGTGTGGCTGATGTCCTTGAAATCCTCGGATTCATAGCTGCCAAGGGCGGATTTGGAGATGCCTGTCTGCTGTTCGAGCTGTTCCAGCGTGAGCCCGCGCTCCGTCCGCAAATCCTTCAGCTTTTCCTGTATCGTCAGGGCCGTATTCATAGCTGCGCTCACGCCTTTCCGAAAGGAAGTCCGCTTTTGTTCCTATTATATCACACCTTTTCCGCAAACGTGGAAATTTTCGGTTTCCAGCCAGATTTCCGACTTTACGGACATGCGGGCCGGGGTCTTCAAATCTGTCAGAATTATAGGTCCACTTGAAAATTGAATGACCGTCCGAAAGAGATATGCTCCTCGGGGAAGCAGCGCCGTGACCGCCACAAGCGCGAGCGTGCCAACGGGAGCAAAACGCCGCGCGAATGGGGCAGGAACGGCTTTCGGGAAGAGCGGCAAGATGAGATCGGCATTTAGGCGCAAAGGAGGCTTTGATGCAAAAAGTAGACCGCACAGTCGTCCGCAATCAGGCATACCGGAAAGCGGCTATTTCCATCCGGGAACGCCACAATGAACGAAAAAACGGCCATTACTGTAATCCGGACATCATGCCGGAACGGAGCAATCTCAACATTCATTTTAAGCGGTGCGAGGGTACATACGCGCAGGCGTTCGACAAAATGGTGGCCGACGGCACCGTCAGCACGCGGGGCCTCAGGCCGGACGCCAAAGTTATGGACGAGATGGTCTTTGATGTGAACACCGCCTATTTTGACCGCCACGGTGGTTATGAGTACGCCAAACGCTTTTTCACTGAGACATACCGTATCGCCGCAGATTTGGCCGGTGGGGAGCAATACATTCTCTCCGCCGTGATGCACGCCGACGAGCGCAACAAGTCCCTTTCCAAGCAGTTGGGCCGGGATGTGTTCCATTATCACCTGCATGTGGTCTATGTGCCGGTGGTGAGCAAGGAAATCCGCTGGTCGAAGCGGTGCAAAGATAAATCGCTGGTTGGAACGGTAAAAGAAACCATCCGGCAAGTCAGCCACAGCAAGAAATGGTCTGCACGCAGAAAGCTGGATGAACGGGGCCGCCCTTTTTATGGGGAGAACGGGAAGCCTGTTCTTCTCAATATGTATTCCGCCTTGCAGGATTACTTTTTCAATCAGATTCAGGCGGCGGGTTACACGGATTTGGAGCGTGGGCAACGCGCCAGCACCGCCGAACACCTTTCCGTTCTCGACTATAAAATCCGGCAGGATCAACAGCAGGCCGATGGGCTGGATATAAAGATTCAGCAGATGGACGCCTATCTTGCCAAGTTGGAGCAGCGCAGCAAGACGGTCAAATCCTCTTCTCAGCAAATAAACGGCATGGCCCGCCCGGCGCTGCTCGGTAGCAGGGTTACGCTGGAGCCGGAGGACTGGAATAAGGTGAAAGCGCTCGCAAAGGAAACGCTGGTGCTGCGCGGCAAGGTATTTGACCAGAAACGCCAGATCGGAGCCGATCAGAAAGAAATCCAGCGGCTGCGCCAGCAGCAGCCCCCGTCCATGCTTCGGCTGATGCAGGATACCGAGGACTACCAGCGGGCTATGAGGTACGCCCCGGAGCGCGTTCAAGCCTTTGTTCGCGGGATTCTCGCCGAGGTGCGGGACAAGTCCCGTGAGCGTCGTTTAGAGCGTCCGCAGGGCCGTTCATATGAACGCTGATTTGTGATCTATTTGTTGTATTTAATTTGAGCCGCTATGAACATGGCAAGCGAGAGCGCGATGCAAATAACGAAAACGATAATTCCGATACCAACGAGTTGCGATAACCATAACACCCCGCTGATGAGCATAGAAAATCCCATGCCAATCGTGCTAAAACCAGATATTCGTGTAAAATCCCCAATGTCCTGGAATTTTACGTTATAGTGTGGATTAATCCATTCTAATTTCTGCTTTTTCCATATAACGATTCCTAAAACGACAACCAACACGCCTAATACAATAAAAAAAGCCCCAATCGTTTGAAATACCATTTTTTCATCCCCGCTGTATGCAAATTGGCCTATTTACACTCAAAAGAATATACTGTCCAATTTGAAATTACAAGTCTTTAAGGCAGTTGTTACCAATCCGGTATCAACTGCCCCTCTTTTTGTCAATCAAACACCTTAACCGTTGGGAGGACTACTTTGGATAAGAAGCGCAATCGCAGAAACCACCGGGCACCGGCGCCCCGCATCATCGTGGAACGGGTTTACATCGGAAAACGCGACATGCGCGAGGTTTTTCAGGACATTGCTGAAAGTGCCATCCGGGAAAAAGTGGCAGCGCGCGTCTGCAGACCTTGAACATGTCGGAGCCGGATACTATAATACAAAGTATCTGGCTCCTGTTGATATTTGGGAGGGAATATGAACAGGAAAGAATCAGGCAACCATTACATAACGGCGCTCTATTGCCGGTTGAGCCGGGACGACGGCAATACCAGCGAGAGCATGAGCATTCAGAGCCAAAAGGTTCTGCTCAGGGAATACGCTGAAAAACAAGGTTTCCTGAGCTGCACGTACTATGTGGACGACGGTTACTCCGGTACGAATTTTCAGCGGCCGGGCTTTCAGCGCATGATTCAGGACATCCGCGACGGTAAGATCGGAACGGTCATCACCAAAGACCTTTCCCGGCTGGGACGGAACTATTTGGAGACCGGCACCTACATCGAAATCTTTTTTCCCAATCATGGCGTGCGATATATCGCGGTCAACGACAGCGTGGATTCCGCAAACCATGAGCAAATGGATATTACGCCATTTCGTAACATAATTAACGAACTTTATTCAAAAGATATTTCGATGAAAATCCGCTCCGCCATGCGCGCGAGAGCAAGAGCCGGAAAGTACATGGCAACCACTGCACCTTTTGGCTACAACAAAGACCCGGCAGACCACAACCACCTCGTCATAGACGAGCGCACCGCCCCGGTGGTGCGGCGTATCTTCGACTATGCGCTGCAAGGGATGGGGCTGCACCGGATTGCCATGCAGCTGTATCAGGACAAGGAGCCGCGCCCCTGCTCGTACAAGCCGGAACTATTCCAATCCGTGAATTTGGAAGGTCGGTTGTACGACTGGCCCAACAGCTACATCGACATGATCCTCAAGAGCCCCACCTATGCCGGGCATCTGGAAATTACCAAGCGTCCGACGCACAGCATGAAGTCCCGCAAGCGCATGTATATCCCGATGGGCCAGCGTGAAATCATCCGCGACACGCATGAGCCGATCATCCCGCAAGATGAATGGGACGCGGTGCAGCGGATACTCAAGTCCCGCCCGCCGGTCATGCAGGAAAGCCCCAGCAGCTATGATAACATCTTTCGTGGGCTGGTACGGTGCGCGGATTGCGGGCGGACGCTGCTCATCAAGGTGGAACACCGCCGCAAACGGGACAATGTGATTGACCAGACATTTTACACCTGCACCACCTACCGCAAATTCGGGCGGCGGTTGTGCACGCCCCATGTTATTGAGGCGCGCACCCTGTGGGACACCGTGCTGGCGGACATCAAGAAGCACGCACGCGCGGCGGTATCGAACCGGCACGCGATGGTGGAAAGCATTGTGAGCAAGATGGACGGCCAGTTCGCCGCCGACCAAAGCGGCTTGCAGCGGGAATACGCGCAGCTTACCAAACGCTCGAAGGAGATTGATCGGCTGTATATCCAGCTTTATGAGGATTTGTCCCGGAAGATCGTTCCCGAGCAGCGGTTCCAAATGCTTTCCCGGCATTATGATGAGGAGCAGAAGTCCATTGAAACCCGGCTTACCGTTTTGAAAGCGGAATTTTCCGATATCCGCGCTAAAGTTGCGGATGTGGAACAGTTTGTGAGCGACATCGGAGAATACGCTGGAATCAAGGAATTGTCTGCCAAAATTCTGAATCTTTTAATCGACCGGATTGTAGTACATGAACCCGAGACCATCGATGGCGAACGGGTGCAGAAGCTGCAAATCTACTACAAATTCGTCGGTACGATATAACGTAAACGTCACTCACCTACCGGAACTATCCTACTGACGCCGGACGCGAGGGCGAACTGATTTTCCGGCTCGTTTATGAATATTGCGGATGCAAAAAGCCCTTTCGGCGTCTTTGGATTTCCTCCATGGAGGAGCAGGCAATCGCGGACGGGTTTGCGAATCTGAAAGACGGAAGTGCCTACGATAACTTGTACGCTGCCGCGCTGTGCCGGGAACACGCGGACTGGTTGATCGGCATGAACGGTTCCCGCTATTTCTCCGTACTGTATGAGCGCGCGCTGAGCGTTGGCCGCGTCATGTCCCCTACCATGTGCTTTTTGGTGCAGCGGGAAAAGGAAATTACCGGTTTTGTAAAAGAAACCTTTTACACGGTTGACTTGGACTGCGGCGGGTTCTCAGCGTCGAGCGACCGGATTTCATCATTGAAAGATGCCCGCGCGCTGGAGCAGGCTTGTGGGACCCAAGGTGAGGCACTGGTCGTAACCGTACGCCGGGAAGACAAATCGTCCAGACCCCCAAAGTTGTACGATTTGACGGCTTTACAACGTGACGCTAACCGGTTGTATGGATATACAGCTAATCAGACGTTGGATTACATGCAGTCGTTATACGAAAAGAAGCTGGCGACCTATCCCCGGACGGACAGTCGATATTTGACACAGGACGCGGGCGCGGGAGTTCCCGCACTGATTCAAGCGCTTACGCCAGCTCCCCCGTTCGCGAGTGAGTTGGACTTGGCCATACAGCCGGCACAGGTTATCAATGACAGCAAGGTATCCGACCATCATGCCATTATCCCCACTTTAGAGGCGGCAAAAGTGGACTTGACCGCTTTGCCCACAGGTGAACGGAATGTGCTGCATCTGGTGGCCGCGCGCCTTTTTTGCGCCGTGGGCCTGCCGCACCGTTATGCGGAAACTACCGTGATGCTGGCCTGTGCGGACAGGGACTTTCATGCAAAAGGACGAGTTGTCACGGATGCCGGCTGGAAAGTCATCGAAAAAGCCCATCTCTCCACCATACGGGATAAGCCCAAAGAAGAAAAAGTAACCGAGTTGCCGAAGCTGGTGGAACAGCAGGTGCTGCGTCCCGTCCACGCTGCCCTGCACAAAGGATTTACATCCCCTCCAAAGCGTTATACAGAAGACACACTACTCGCCGCCATGGAAACCGCCGGCTCGGAGGACTTTGCGGAGATCCCGGATGTGGAACGGAAGGGACTCGGGACTTCCGCAACACGCGCCTCCACGATTGAAAAACTGCTTGAGAAGCAATTAGCGAAGCGGGAAAAATCCAGCGAAAACAACAAAACATCTTATCTGATTCCTACACAAAAAGGGGTCTTACTGGCGGGGGTTTTGCCTGAAATTCTGACGTCCGCGAAACTGACGGCGGAGTGGGAAGCGAAACTGGCGGATATTGCACATGGAAACGGAGATTCGGCCACATTTATGGCAGGCATCGAAGACATGGCCCGACAGCTGGTAGCGTCTAAAAAGACGCCGGACAGCAACCCGTTTCCCGTCGAAAAAGGCAAGCACGAGCCGGTTGGAGATTGCCCTTGGTGCGGGAAACCGGTTTTTGAAACAGACAAGGGGTTCTGCTGCTCCGGTTACCACGATACGCCGGCCTGTGGATTCGCGCTTTGGAAAGACGACCGCTTTTTTGCCGCCTCCAAGAAAAAGCTGACTCGCCCGGTTGCGACCGCACTTTTGAAAAAAGGAAGTGCGGACTTGACCGGACTTTTTTCTGCCCGTACCGGCAAAACCTACAGCGCCACCGTCGTTCTGACAACGCAGGCTGGAAAGGAGGGAAAATTACGGCCGCATTTTGAATTGACATTTCCCACAAGGAAAGGAAAACAGCATGGATAAACAAACAGCGAAAAAACCCTTCCCATCCGCCGGTCCGGAGATCCCCATTCGATACCGGCAAATTCCTTATACAATAGGCGGACATGATCACCCCGGCAAGCCGAGGTTTGTTTTATTTGACGGTACGATTCTGCCGGAAGAAGCCAAAGACGCTTATGGAAACTATTGGGGCTACGGCAACCCTTATCTGCCGATTCGGGCTACGGACGGGACGGTTACGGCATTTTGCCGTCTGGATAAACCGGAAAACTACCTGCGCGGCGCCAAACTGTCCATGGAACAGAATTACGACATGATTGACGGCGTGATCGATAATTTGCCTCCCGAACGGGAGGAGCTTGAAAAGATGACGCCGTACAGGGAACCGCCCGCGCTGGAAAAACGGCGCCACCATAATGAGCCGGAACGATAACGGAGGATGATGTTGCTATGTCTTCATTGTATAAACAAAATACAGCGCCTATATCGGATACTCCCCCGTCCGCCGCCGATCTGAAACGATATAAGAGGATTTGCCTGTTTGCCGACGCAGGCCGCGCGGCAGCTCAGTACCAGCTGGCGAAGATGTTTCGAGACGGAAACGGTGTCCGTAAAAATGTGTATCTGGCGGATGAATATTTCACCAAAGCATTTCGCAATTCCATGGATGATGCGGAAATTATGGCGAACACCGTTCGCAACCAGGAGCTATACAACGCTTTGGAATATGATGCCGTGCTGTCCGGCGCGGCAGCCTGCTATCGCGTAGGCCGGATGTATGAGAACGGCGAGGGCTGCTTTCAGGATACGGCCAAAGCGGTCGAATATTACCAGATTGCCGCAAAACTGCGGCATGTTCCGTCCGAATACCGCTTGTGGCGGCTGCTTGGCTGTGCGGCAAAGAATTACAGCGATTTTGAACAAGGCTATACCTATCTCAAGGACGCTGTTGCCGGCGGCAGTTTGGCGGCCACTTATGAGTACGGGCAATTACTGCTGATTCATATGGACAACGATTCCAGAAAATACGGGCTGTACTTAATTCAAAGGGTTGCCAGACACGGCTATACTAAAGCGGCAGACTATCTGAAACAGGCGTTTCGCCCGCCATCGCGGCGGGAACAGCAGCCGCGGCACAGCCATAGTTTGGCGAGGTAAGACGATATGACGGAAGATCGTGTTCTGGCTTTTTTAAAAGAATACCATGTGGGCTTCGGCAATGAAATCGCAAGCCGCGAGTTGGAACGTTCTTTACATATTAAGGGTCAAACCCTTAGAGAAATTGTAAACAGTCTGCGCTGCAACGGCTATCCAATATGCAGCAATCAGAACGGCTATTTTTACGCTTCGGCCCTTATGGATGTCCAAAAAACAATCAACCAGCTTTCTCATCGGATTCAAAGAATGGGAAAAGCACGTGAGGGTCTTCAATTGTGGGAACGAAAATACAACAGGAAATAAACGAGCTTACACACTTGTCCCTATTCAGCGGTATTGGCGGTTTGGATATCGCCGGTGAAATGGCTGGTTTTCGGACAGTGGGACAATGTGAATGGAAAGGGTATCCGACCAAAGTGCTTGAAAAGCACTGGCCTCATGTCCCACGGTGGCGTGACATCCATACATTAACAGGGCGTGATTTTTATGAAAAAACAGGTCTGCGGACAGTTGACATTGTTTCCGGGGGATTCCCATGCCAGCCGTTCTCAGTCGCTGGCCAGAGAAAAGGAAAGGCGGATGACCGTTACCTCTGGCCAGAAATGCTTCGTGTTGTGTCGGAAATCCGGCCCACTTGGGTTGTTGGTGAAAATGTTGCTGGCCTCACCTCTATGGCGGAGCCGGTCGGTTCACCTCAAGTGGCGGGCAGAGAAATTGCCCGCCACGCGGGAGAAGACCACTACCATTCGGTACTTGTACAACAGGAAAAGATGCTGCTCGAGGGTATCCTGCAAGATCTCGAAAACGCCGGATATGACGTCCAGCCGTTTGTTGTACCGGCTTGCGGCGTCGATACCCCGCATCAGCGTGCCCGCCTGTGTATCATCGGGTACCGAACCGACGCTATGGAAAACACCGGTGGCCTCCGATGCGGCAAACCGGAAGATGTACGTGAACAGCCGCGGCGAACCGAACCTGAGCGGTTTGGTGAAGTTGTGGCCGATGCCAACCGTAACAGTGGCAACACACGGCGGGCTAAATCAGCGGGACAGCAGCGGGAAGCCGGAATGGCCAATGGCGGCCAAGTTGTGGCCGACGCCGAGATCAAACGAATCAGGGGCATACCAATACAGTCAAGGCAGACACGACCATCCAATATTGACGCTAACAGGGGCGGTAAGAATGTATCCTACCCCCACCAAATTCGATGCGACCTGCGGGAACCTGAAAGGCAAGGAATACACAGGGCAAAGCCGTCATGCGATGAAACTGATTCAAGCGGCCCAACTGTTACCCACGCCAACGGCTCAGGATGCGAAAAACTCCACATTGCCACCCAGTCAGAAAGAGCGCGACAGTTTGCCGGGCGCATTACTGCGGGAGATGTGGACAACGCCGTGCGCAGCGGACGCGGAGGGGACGACAGGTGGAAACAATCACCGCAGTCTCCGAACGGATGTGGGCGGTCAGCTAAACCCGGAGTGGGTGGAATGGCTGATGGGTTATCCTATTGGTTGGACGAGCCCGTCAACATCCCGCGAATAGCTAATGGCGTTCCTGACAGGATTGACCGGCTGCAATGTTTAGGGAATGCCGTGGTTCCACAGCAATTTTATCCGTTTTTTAAGTACATCGCTGAGATCGAAAGGATGTGGGCGTGCCAATGCCTGAATCTATTAAGACAGTCGTAGTCAATCTGTACGGCGGCCCTGGAGCTGGCAAGACGACCTGTGCGTGGGAGGTTGCCAGTGAGTTGAAAAAACGAGGCTTAAATGTTGAGTATGTCCCTGAGTATGCGAAGGAACTGGTGTGGGACGGAAATCTCAAATTGCTTGCCGACCAAGAACATGTTTTTTCCGAACAACGTCATAGAATCGACCGTCTGTTGGGAAAAGTGGAGGTGATTGTGACAGATGCCCCCTTGCTCAATTCTCTGGTATATGGGAAAAACCGAACACCGGCATTTGAAAAGACCGTTTTGGAAGCTTACCAAAGTATGACGAACTTCAACATGCTCGTTCGACGTGGGGACACTTTCCAACAGGCGGGGCGATTGCAAAACCTTACGGAAAGCAAACAATTGGATTCACAGATACAGGCCATGCTAAAAACGCACGGCCTGTTTTTTGGCACATATTCGCATCAGAAAATGCATTTCGCAATCGGAAATATCCTTTACATGTGTGACCGAGTCAGCCAACGGCCACATCCGAAGGCCACGAAAAATAAAAATGTGGCGGCTCAGGGTCGTGTGGAAATGAACAATACCCATCGCAAACACGATATGTTGGAAAGGTAAAAAGGACAAATCACATGAAGAAAAGACGCTTATTTGTGGATATGGATGGGACGCTTGCCGTTTTTCGTCCCGTAGATACTTTGGAAACCCTGTATGAACGGGGCTATTTTCTCAATCTTGCTCCGCATCAAAATGTCGTGGAGGCAGTGAAAAAGCTCATCCAGAGCAAAGAAGTCGAGGTTTTCATTTTGTCCGCGTTTTTGTCGGATAGCCCTTACGCACTGACTGAAAAGAATATGTGGCTGGATAAATACCTGCCGGAGATCGACACGGCGCATCGCATATTTCTGCCGTGTGGTAAGGACAAAAAAGAGCATATTCCCGGAGGCGTACGCCCGGACGATTTTCTCCTTGATGATTACACGCATAATCTGGCTCTCTGGCAGCCTCCCGCGCGTGGTATCAAGCTGCTGAATGGCATTAATCACACGCATGGGACTTGGCCGCATGACCGTCTGCGGTATGACAAGCAGCCGGCTGAGCTGGCATCCAATATTCTGCGCATTATGGGCAACCGTGCCAAAATCCGGGATGGCCTGCCGCGAAAAGCTACGCCCTTGCGGGTAGTTAGTTCACATACAGTGGGGGAACGATAAAATGAAATCGAAAAAACTCTCCGCTCCGCAGCTGTATGGCTTGTATTGTGACACACAATTGGAGGAATACATTATCAGAATCCAAACGCCGCCATGGTGGACAAGTCCGGAAGAAGCAGCTAACGCCCCTTTGAGGTTTAAATTTCCGAAAGGAAAAATATTGGTGGAACTTGATGCCCAGCATCACGCTGAAATTTCGGAGGACGAGTGGTGGCTGTATCGAATCAGCAGATTAAAGGACAGTGCGAAAGACAAAGGCATGGTCGATGTGTCTGATTATGAGCCATGCGATATTAGCCTGTCGGATTTACATGAGGTTATAAACGCTTCTTACGAAGGCGTTCATTTCGATGTGTTATCGTTATGTGATTTGTCTTACAGTATTTATTTATCTTAACGATTCATTCCCAGGCTGATTTTTGGTGTTCTCGCCCTTTTCTCTTATCCACTTGATATTATAACGGTAAACCGTTATAATATTGATGGAGGGGTGGATATGAATATCAATGAGGTTTTGCAGCAAAGGAACATGACCAAATACCAACTTTCAAAAAACGCCGGTGTGCCTTTTGCTACGATCAGTGACATTACTACGGGCAAAGCAAGGATTGAAAAATGCGCGGCTGGCACGTTGTATAAGCTGTCTAAGGCTCTGGGCGTAACAATGGAGGATTTGGTGGTGGATTGCATGGAATACCGCCAAAGTTTTGAAACTTTTAAGAGCAATGTCTGCCATCGGGTTAAGGATATAGGCGATATGGATTTCATCATTGAAACATTGGAATCGGATAAAATCCGACAAATGTATCAAAGAGGGTGGTATCCAGAAAGCCTCTATTTGCTGGCGATGGTTGACTATCTCAGCCGTGAAAACGGCTTACCCGCTTGTGCCGAATATAGCGACATCCGCAGCGCGAAGTTGCGGCAGCCAATTTACCCTGCCAGCGTCATCGCAATGAGTGTGCTTAGCCGTAGCGATAAACCTAAGCGGGAAAGCTATGCCAATGCAATCCCTGAATTTAGACGGTTTAACATTGTGGAAAGTGAGGTGCGGGATGTCTGCTAACGCGCCATTTACCAAAGAAAACCTCAACGCTTATTTGAAAGAGCTTGCAAAAGAGTTTCGCCACTTGAATGGAAAGACAATGCCTGCCGAAATTATACTGATTGGCGGCGCGGCTATATTGGCCAACTATGGTTTTCGCGAAATGACCTATGACATTGATGCGGTAATTGTGGCATCTTCCGCGATGAAAGAGGCGGTCAACCGTGTTGGTGATCGCTTAGGGCTGCCGAACGGCTGGCTCAACATGGACTTCCGCAATACAAACTCCTATTCAAATAAGCTGTCTGAGGTGTCAATATACTATAAGACCTTTTCTAATATTTTGACGGTGCGGACAGTTACTGCCGAGTATCTTATCGCCATGAAGCTGATGAGTGGACGACAATACAAAAACGACCTGTCAGACGTGGCGGGGGTTTTATGGGAACATCAAAAAGCCGGACAACCAATCATGCGAGAAACCATCGACAAGGCAATAGCTGCGCTTTACGGTGAAAGCGTGGAAATCCCCGCCGTTTCTCGGAAATTTATTGACGATGCTTTTGGCAGTGGTGATTATGAAAAGGTCTATCACGCCATTAGGGAAAACGAAAAGCAGTCCAAAAAAGTCCTACTGGCGTTTGACAATAATTACCCTGGTAAATTGAATGAAGATAATATTTCTGTGATTCTTGAACAGGCACGGAAGAAGCGAAAGCGTGACCGGGAAGAACGATAACCACCCAATAATCACATCTCACAGGGCAGCCGGCGGGCTGCCCTTCTCTGCCTGCACCTTGGAATTCGCAATTTAACAGGCTACTGCCCGAAATTGCGCCCAATGTTTTGCGCATTATGAACAGTCTTGGAAAAACCGGGATAATCTTTTTGAAAGTCCAACGCTTGTGCGAGCGGTGAAACGCACGGTTTCGAGGTAGAACGATAAAGAAAGGACAGGTGATTACATTGAAATCTTTGGGTATACGGTCTATAGCACAGCGTGTAGATAGAGATGGCCTGTGCGGAAAAGGGATTTTTTATAAGCTATATTTAATGCAATGTATCGAACGATGTATGGCTGAAAATTTCCCAATTCAAAATTTTGTCCTTGATGAAATTCCTTTTTCAGATGAAGAAAATGTCATTATGGATTTTTTAAACCCTGATACCGGTGAGCAAATTGACTTTATGGTTAACCGCAAATTACCTGGTTATGCGATACCTTTACGTTACCATGACCATATGTGGCCGAACGAAATCATGGTTAACACCGTTAGAAATGCTATACACCATCCTAAGCCATAAAATACAGAATGGCGGCATTTTAAATTATATTTTTGAAATCGCTATTTCTTTGCTTCGGAAATGCTAATTGTTTTATTGATTCTATTTTTGTCGAAAGGTTTAACATGGATTTTCCATTCTGCGTTACGGTTTCACATTTCCAATTACCAAGAAC
>NZ_JBDNLG010000075.1:0-14499 GCF_047718355.1 Ethanoligenens sp. | reverse complement strand
AACCCCCTAACGCCGGTCAATTTGGGGCCACCCGGGGCGGTGGGTTAACGTGGCGCCGCCCAAGCAGCATCTGTCAAATTCCCCGCCACCGCGCGCGGCTGCGGCTGGTCTTTGAAGAACGCGGCGAGGGGACGCACTGGCTGGCGGGTGTGCGAGTTGGGGAATCGATGGATATCCTCGCACCGCTTGGCAACGGGTTCAACCTCGGAAGCACCGACCGCAGCGCGGTGTTTGTCGGCGGCGGCATCGGTGTGCCTCCGTTGTTGGAAGCCGCCAAACCGTTTGCCGGACACGCGGACGCGATTCTCGGTTTCCGCAGCAAAACCAATGTGATTTTACAGGCGGATTTTGAACGGCAGGGTGTTGGTGTGACGGTGGTGACACAGGACGGCACCGAGGGTGAAACCGGCGTGGTCACGCCTTTCTTGGAAAAACGTCTGGATACCGCGCCCTGCGAGGTGATTTTCGCCTGTGGACCCAGACCCATGCTGGCCGCCGTCGCTAAGGTGGCTGAAGAGCGTAAGATTCCCTGCTTTGTGTCGATGGAGGCACGGATGGCCTGCGGCGTGGGTGCGTGTCTTTCCTGCGCCATTCCGGTGCGGGTGGGCAGCGACATTGAAAACTGGCATGTCTGCAAAAACGGTCCGGTATTTGACGCGTCCAAGATTGTGTGGTGAGCAGAATGGCAATGACAGATAAGCAGCAGGATACACGGCACTCCCCTGTCCTTGCGGTTACAATCGCGGGTGTGGATTTTAAAAACCCGGTGATTGCGGCCAGCGGTACGTTCGGGTTTGGGCGCGAATATGCCAAAGTATTTCCGCTGTCGGAGCTTGGCGGCATTGCGCTCAAAGGGACATCCCTCAAACCGCGTCCGGGCAACCCGACCCCGCGTGTGGCGGAAACACCCTCCGGGATGCTCAACTGCATCGGTCTGCAAAATCCGGGTGTGGACTATTTTCTGAGAAACGAACTGCCGTTTTTGGAGAAACAGGGCACCCGCCTGATTTCCAACATCGCAGGGGACACGGCGGAGGACTATGCCGCCGTGGCGGAGCGGCTTTCCGGCACGTCAATTGACATGATTGAGCTGAACATTTCCTGTCCAAATGTCAAAACCGGCGGCATGGCGTTCGGTGTGACCTGCGCGGGTGCGGCGGAAGTGACCAAAGCGGTGCGTGCCGCCACCAAAAAACCGCTGTGCGTCAAACTCTCCCCCAATGTGACCGACATCGTTTCCATCGCACAGGCGGTGGAAGACGCGGGTGCCGATGCAGTCTCACTTATCAACACGCTGCTGGGGATGCGCATCGACATCGCCACCCGCCGCCCGATTTTGGCCAACAATGTGGGTGGGCTGTCCGGCCCTGCGGTGTTCCCGGTGGCCTTGCGCTGTGTCTGGCAAGTCGCCAAGGCCGTGCAGATTCCGGTCATCGGCATGGGCGGTATTGCCACATGGGAGGACGCTGTGCAAATGTTTCTTGCGGGCGCGTCCGCGATTCAGGTGGGTACTGCTACGTTTACCGATCCTTATGCCATGCTGCACATCCGGGACGGGCTGTCGGCCTATCTGGCAGATCAGCATATCAAAAACATTTCCGAATTGACGGGCCAGGTTCGCCCGTACTGAGTACGGGTAATATCCAACCATCTTTTGGTACTTCTCTTGGTCTGCACAGCGGTGATCGTGGACGAAATCTGCAAGACGAAAGAATGAGAGGCGGGAAGTTTTCCACTTTTTCAACGGCAGTTGTGGAGAACTCCTGCGCGCGTAACCCTAAAAGTACAGATATCCGCAACGCCGTAGCTTTTTTGTAAAAGTATGTTACAATAGGAAAAGGAAAAAGTTAAAACGCATACGGCAAAGGAGCAGTTGATCATGACCCGTATTTATCTCATTCGTCACGCGGAGGCCGAGGGCAACCTCAAGCGTGTTTTTCAGGGGCATATCGACGCCGATATCAGTGAAAACGGCGAGAAACAACTGGAAAAACTGGCGAAGCGCTTTGCACCGCTCCATCTGGATGCGCTCTATGCCAGCCCGCTCAAACGCGCGTATAAAACCGCGCAGGCGGTGGATTCTGTTGAGCACCTGCCCATCATCACAATGGAGGGTCTAATGGAGATCAATGGCGGGTGCTGGGAGGGACAGCCGTTTTGCAAACTGCCGGAGCTGTATCCGCACGACAATGAGACCTGGGTCAGCCGGCCGTGGGATTTTGCACCCCGGGAGGGTGAACCGATGCGGCAGGTTTATGCCCGCATGTGGGAGACTATTACCGGTATCGCCCGCAAACATCCGGGCAAAACGGTGGGAATCACGTCTCATGGATGTGCAATTCGCAATTATCTTTGCCATGCCCACAGCTGGCCGATTGAACGGCTGAATGATGTATCCTGGTGCGATAATACGGCGGTCAGCATCATTGAGTACCGGAACGACGGGCAAATTGCTGTTACAATGGAGAACGATGTGTCCCATTTGGACGGTGAATTGTCCACATTTGCCAAGCAGGATTGGTGGCGAAAGGGTACACGCGCATGAAGATCATGGCTGTGGACTATGGAGACGCACGCACCGGTATTGCTGTCTCCGACCCATCCGGTTTTTTGGCCAGTCCGGTCTGTGTCATTCATGAAACGGACGATGCGAAGATTTTGGCAAAAACAGCGGAGCAGGTCGCGCTGTCGGGCGCGGAGCGGGTGGTGGTCGGTCTGCCGAAAAATATGAACGGGACACTTGGCCCGCGCGCGGAAAAGTCGCAGGCGTTTGCAAAAGCGCTGGAGGAGGCTTGCGGTGTGCCGGTCTGTATGTTTGATGAGCGTCGCACCACATTGTCCGCGCAGGTATACATGAACGCCACCAACACACGCGGTAAGAAGCGCAAAAACAGCATTGACGCTGCCGCCGCGACGATCATTTTACAGGATTATCTGGATTCAGTAAGGAATGCTGCCCATGGCAAAACGTAAACCAAAACCCAAACCAAGCGGGCCTGCGAAACCGCCTGCCGCTTTTTTGTTACGAATGCGTGCCCTGCTCGGCGAGACGGAATTTGCCGCATTTGAGAAAGCGCTTTCTGTGCCGGTGCGCCGCGGTCTGCGCTTAAACTGTCTGAAATGCCGGGATATCGTCGCATTTTGTCAAACCACCGGTTTTGTGCTCTCCCCCGCTCCTTTTGCGGATGAGGGATTTTACATAACGGGCGGCGAAGCGAATGGGCGGCATCCGTGGCACCATGCGGGCGTGTTTTACTTGCAGGAGCCGTCGGCAATGTCGGCGGTGGCGGCGCTCGACCCCCGTCCGGGGCAGCGCATACTCGACTTGTGTGCCGCGCCGGGGGGAAAGTCCACCCAGATCGCCGCGCGGCTGGGAGGCGATGGGCTGCTGGTCGCGAATGAGATCATATCGGGGCGGGCAAAGATATTGCTTTCTAATCTGGAACGTTTCGGCGTGCGCAATGCCTGCGTCTATAATGAAACCCCCGAACGTCTCTGCACGGCGTTTTCTGGATTTTTTGACGCGGTGCTGGTGGACGCGCCCTGCTCCGGGGAGGGAATGTTTCGGAGGGAACCTGCTGCCGCCGCGGACTGGACGCCGCAAACCCCCGTCGCTTGTGCAAAACGGCAGTTGTTGATTCTGGAAAATGCAAAAAAAGCCCTGCGCCCCGGCGGAGTGCTGGTGTATTCCACCTGTACTTTCGCGCCGGAGGAAAACGAAAGCGTCGTTGCCGCGTTTTTAAAAGAAAATCCCGTGTTTTCGCTGGAAACAATCTCACACGCATTCGGGCGTCCCGCGCGGCCCGACTGGGCAGATGGGGAACCATCTTTGGTGCGGGCGCGGCGTATTTTTTCGCAGGATGGCGGCGAGGGGCACTTTGTGGCGCGCCTGCGTTGGAGAGCAGACGTTCCATCACCGGAAAGCGGGGGCGGAATGGTGAGCGCCCAGTCCGCACGGGTGGGGGTACCCGAGGAGGATTTGTTGCGGACGTTTTTTGCGGAGCAGTTCGACGAACCGTTGTATGGTATGCCTCACAGCACAGGCGAGGTGCTGTTTTTGCTTCCTGCCGAATCACCGGTGCTGCCGCGTGGACTGCACCTGCTTCGCGCAGGAGTCTGTGCCGGACGGGTGAAGAATGGACGGTTTGAACCTGCCCACGCTCTTTATTTGGCGGCGGCTGACGGTGCTTGTCGCCGCACGGTCGAGCTGTCGCTTGCCGACCCGCGTTTGGCGGCGTTTCTGCACGGAGAGCAGATCGAGGCGGAGACTGCCGATGGATACACCGCTGTTCTTGCTGCGGGGCATGTAGTGGGATTTGGCAAAGTGTCCGGCGGCACTTTGAAAAATCACTATCCTCGCGCACTGCGCACGTTATAGGCAGATGATTGCCATCGGTTCATATGAAGCATGAACGTATGCCTGCATTTTAGACAACAGTAGTTTTGGGGTAATTCGGGAAAAATAATGGGGAAATGACATGGACATATTTTTAGCGACGCAACCGATTTTTGATACCAATAATAATATTTTTGGATATGAAATACTCTATCGGGAAAATGAGCAAAACGCGTATGCGGCGGGTATTGATGGGGATGTTGCATCCGGAAGTGCCTTGGTGCGCAGCTTTTTGGATTTTGGTCTTTCCACGCTCACCAATAACACACGCGCGTTTGTAAATTTCACGTCTGGATTTATTGAAAACGAAGTTGCCACACTCTTTTCCAAAGAGCAGTTGGTCATAGAAATTCTTGAGACAGTCACCATCACTCCGGAGATTCTGGAGGCTTGTCAGAAATTAAAAGAATTAGGCTATCTGGTGGCGATTGATGACTTTTCCTATCAGCAAGGCTATGACGAATTGATACGCTTGGCGGATATCATCAAAGTGGATTTTCGCCAGTCAAGTGTGCAAGAACAAGCGGATATCGTGCGGAAGTATAGGCGGCCGGGACTGCGGTTCCTTGCGGAGAAAGTTGAAACGCGCGAAGAGCATGACCGCGCAACGAAACAGGGATATCACTATTTTCAGGGATACTTTTATGCCAGACCGACCATGAATCATGCAAAAAAGCTGTCTTCTTACAACCAGTCCTGGATACAGCTGATGGAAATGCTTAATGCGCCGGAGCCGGATTTTCAAAAGATCGCGGAGGTGATTGAAGGGGATCTGGCCTTATCCTATCAGCTTCTACGCCTGGTGAATTCCGCGTATTATGCATTCAAACAGGCAATCTCCTCCATTTCTCTTGCCATTTCCGCGCTTGGTTTGGAGGAATTGCGCAAGTGGATTTATGTCTTGTTTATTTCGGATTTGAAGCAGGACA
Source organism: Ethanoligenens sp. (assembly GCF_047718355.1). Taxonomy (NCBI): domain Bacteria; kingdom Bacillati; phylum Bacillota; class Clostridia; order Eubacteriales; family Oscillospiraceae; genus Ethanoligenens; species Ethanoligenens sp. Next base: position 9,174 of record NZ_JBDNLG010000075.1, on the reverse strand, counting down.
AGCCCGATGAGTTGGTGCGAGCGAGCATGTTTCGTGGAAAATTCATGGAAAGCATGGCGGTGGAAACCGGGCATTCGTCTGAAAAAGGTACCATGATGACGGTAGGCATGTTTTCACTGCTTGACGTGTTGATGGACTGTCCAATGTCCGAAGCAATTCAGGATATGCATTTTCCCGCAGCGATTGCAGATGTTTTGCAGGGAACGGCTCGGGACAGCTTTTTGGGTCACTGTTATGAAATTACGCTTTGCTATGGGCGAGGCCATTGGCAGGATGCCATCCAGAAAGCACAACCACTTGGAATTACTTCGCAGATGCTCCAGGAATCCTTTTTGGGTGCGATAAAGTGGGTCAAGGCGCACTTCGGGATATGATGCCGACTTGTGCAATGGGTTGCGCGCAAGGGCAAAGTTATGTTAAAATATCCGTATTATCCGCCGTGTGGAGAACAAATCGTTTCATTTTGGGCGGACACCACCGACAGAGGCGGTATTTTGTCTGCCTGTGTGGGAACGTGTGTTGGGAGGGGGATTCCAATGTCAGGTCATTCTAAATGGAAAAATATCATGCATAGGAAGGAGAAGAGCGATGCGCAGCGCGCAAAGATCTTCACCAAAATAGGCCGCGAAATCGCGGTGGTTGTCAAGCAGGGCGGCGCCGACCCAAGCTCCAATTCGAAACTGTATGAATTGATTGCCAAGGCGAAAGCAAATAATGTGCCCAATGATAATATAGAGCGTATCATCAAAAAAGCTGCGGGCGGACAGGAAAAAGACGATTACGAAGACATCGTTTATGAAGGATACGGTCCGTGCGGCGCGGCGGTAGTCGTGGAGACACTGACTGACAACCGCAATCGTACCGCGGCAGATCTTCGGCATTATTTTGATAAATTTGGCGGAAATCTTGGGCAGACCGGTTGCGTGGGCTGGATGTTTCAGGAAAAGGGCGTAATTGTTGTTGAAAAGGCAAACATCAACGAGGACAAGTTGATGGAAGACTGTCTGGAAGCGGGCGCGGTGGATTTCAATTCCGACGATGAAATATTTGAAGTTTTCACCGATCCGCTGGAGTTGTCGGGCGTTCGTACCGCGTTGGAGCAAAAAGGCTATGTGTTTCTGTCTGCACAGGAAGAACGTATCCCCGCCAACTATGTCCGTATCCCGAGTGAAGACGACAGATTGAAAATGCAGAATCTGCTGGATTCCCTCGAAGACGATGACGATGTCCAGAATGTTTGGCACAACTGGGAAAATGATGGCGAATAGGACATTCCAAGTGATTTTTTATATAAAAGAAGCTTGCCGTTTTCTCTTATGGAGAAAGCGACAAGCTCTTTTTATTTTAGGAGGATGAGGGAGCGCCGGTAGATTCCCGCTGGGAAAAAATACAGCCGCAAAAATTTTGCCGGTACAACCCATATGTTTTAGAAAGTTCGATAGAGCGCAGATAACCGCCGCGCTTTTTAAAATCGGCCGCCAAATACGGGACGCCATATATTTGTGCACATTCTTCCCCAATGTCGGCGAGCGCCTGCGCATTTTTATAAGGACTGACCGACAGTGTGGTGGTAAAGAAATCAAAACCGCCTGCTTTTGCGGCCTTTGCGGTTTCGGACAGCCGTAGGCGAAAGCACTCCAGACAGCGCTTTCCGCCCTCCGGCTCTTTTTCTAATCCGCAAACCGCTTCAAAGAAGCGTTCCGGCACATAGTTTCCCTCAAGAAAAGCGATCGGATGCGGCACAGGTAGCTCACTAATCAGCCGTTTTTGCTCTGTCACACGCTTTTTATATTCCATGCGCGGTGCAATGTTGGGGTTATAATAAAATACAGTAATCTGAAAATGCGATGCCAAATACTCCAAAACATAGCTGCTGCATGGCGCGCAACAACTGTGTAACAACAGGCGCGGCACTTTCTTGGCAGATTGGAGTGCATCTAGCGTTTGCTCCATCTGCTTTTGATAATTGGGATGCTGCATAAAAAGGCCTTTCACAGAGGATGGTTCCGTTTGGCGTATAAGGCATAAAAATGGTTGACAGGTCCATGCCCATGCCCTAAGGGCTCGGCGTGTGCAATTGCCTCCGATATATACGTCTTGGCTCCTTGGACGGCAACAGAGAGAGGCTGTCCTTTGGCTAGCAGGGCCGCAATTGCCGAAGAAAAGGTGCAGCCTGTTCCATGCGTATTTTGCGTAGGGGTGCGAGGGTGAGAAAGACACAGAAAGTCCAGGCCGTCGAAAAAGATATCTACGGCATCACCGGATAGATGCCCGCCTTTGATAACCACAGCTTTCGCGCCTTGCGCAATCAACTCGCGGGCGGCGGTGCGCATATCTTCTACGGTTGTTATTTTCCGCCCGACAAAAACTTCAGTTTCCGGTAAATTGGGGGTGACCACGCTGACGAGAGGCAGCAGGTCCCGCGTAAGCGTGCGCACGGCAGCAGGGTCGAGCAGTGCGTGACCGCTGGTGGCAACCATGACCGGGTCCAATACGATTGGCACATCTGGATGTTTTCGCAGCTCCGACGCGATGGACGCAATGATTTCCGCGTTTGCTGTCATGCCAATTTTTACCGCATCCACACGAATATCCTCAAATACACAATTGATCTGCGCGGTGACGAGTTCAGGCCTCATAGCTTGCACCGCGCGTACGCCACAGGTATTCTGTGCGGTTACCGCCGTGACGGCGCTCATGCCGTACACGCCTAATGCTGCGAATGTCTTGAGGTCGGCCTGTATTCCGGCGCCGCCGCCGGAATCAGAGCCGGCAATAGTCAAAGCGTGCTGCAAAACGGTCATCCCTTTCCCCTTCTGCCGGATAAGCCGGCATCGTGGATACCATGTCCGGTCGGCGTGTTTTAACAAATTGTTTTCAGTATAAAATCCGTTTGGGGATTTGTCAAGAATCTGAAACGGAGAGTTCCCAAATGCGATTTATGTGGGAAGTTGTACTGCCATATTGTAAAAAATGTATCCCTCAAAGGGGCTGTTGTAATAATTGACAAATGAAAAAAATGTTGGTTAAATAAGAGAGGGGCGATCGCATGGAAAATGCAAAGCCAGTGCGTATTCCACGACAGATTCGCAGTTTAGCAACAAAAGAAAAATTGATTGTGGCGGCTAAAGAACTTTTTTGTCAAAAAGGGTATGATAAGACCACGGCCAACGCGATAGCCCGAAAAGCGGGTACGTCGGTCGGCAGCTTTTATGCGTATTTCGCGGATAAAGAGGCGGTTTTTGCAGAATTGATGGAACGAATCTGCCTGCAATTGCGCGCGGTTGTGGACGAGTTCTCCAAGGAGTTGCGGCAGCCGGGCTTGAACAAAAAGGAATGGATTGGCAAGGTTACACGGAAATATGTGCAGATCGTACTGAGTGAGCCGCAGCTTGCCCGGGAGATTGCAGTGCTGTATTATAGCGGAAAACCACGAATCGTTGCCATGATGCAGCGGCAGCAAACATCTATTCAGCAGATGCTGGGCACTTATTTTGGCCTGATGGGGATTGACACCAAGGGCAAAGACACGCAGGTGTCCGCAATCCTTTTTCAAAAAACGCTGGTGCAGCTCCCGGAAAAAATCCTGTATGGATGGGAGGGCATCAGTCAAGAGCGGCTGATTGTTGGTGCTGTGGAGGTACTGTATAAGTATTTGTCCTGATATCAAGCTGTTTCAAAGCGCGCTGAGATCGACATGGCGTTCAAACGCGCGCAGTGCATTGGCTCCGGTATTCCATTCCGGCCAAATGCGCGCAACCTCTTGCCAGAAAGCATGGGAATGGTCGTGATGGCGCACATGCGCCAGTTCGTGCGCGACCACATAATCGACTGCAGCCGGAGGCGTGCAGAGCAGCCTCCAAGAAAATCGCAGGCTGTTATCCGGAGAGCAGGAACCCCAACGCGAACGTGCGCTGCCGATTGTGAAGCCGTTAAAGTTGATGCCTGCCGTTTTGGCAAAGACAGCCGTGCGTATGGACAAATACTTTTGCGCTTGTGCCTTGAAAAAAGCGACGGCGGCGTTTGCACTGCCTTGCCGCGGCAAGGAAAAGGCATGTCCGTCCCAAATCGGTACAGTTGGTTTTCCGTTTTTGCCGTCCTGTGGGATGACCGGATATGGCTCGCCCAGAAACCATAGCGTACCGCCCGGCTGTGCGGATGCACAGACACGCTGCTCGGCCAGCATGTGCATCCGGAGGAGTGCCTTGTCAATCCAGGCGCTTTTTTCACGCAGGAACGATTCAATGGCAGTTAGAGGCATTCGGTTCGGTGCGCGGACGATGATTTCTCCTGCGGGGTTGATCTGGATGGCTGCGGTTTTGCGTGTGCTTCGTATCAGCGTGTAAGCAATCGGTGGCTGTGCCATTGGCATTCCTCCATCCTGCATGTTGGCAATTTGGTTATAGAGATAGAATGCTCCGAAAGCAATTCATTCACAAGCATCCCCATATACAAGTTTAATGGTGATGGCAGTTATGCATGGGTTGAATGATAGTATACATCATTTCATGTAAAATGTCGCGGCGATTGGTTTTTCATGGTACAATATGAGTATATAATCTTTAAGAAAATGTTGTATTATAAGCGGCGCACGGCACAACCGGAAGCGCCGATGGAGGTGTTATGATGGAAAGTTATCAGGAGATGAGCCGCCGGCTTCAGCAGGCGGCGGCGGGCGGCCGGCTGCAGGCAGAGATCGATGCGATTCGTGCGTCCGGCAACGAGCAGGAACTGAAACAGTTGGAGATGCTGCTGCGCCCGGAAAACTATCCGCCGGTGGTCAAATTGGCGGACTGTATGTGTTCCGATGAAAATCAGACATCCTGTGCGGTCAGCTGCCTTTTTGAAGCCATTCGCCGGGATAAAGACGGCAAATTGATGATTACCGACGATTGCGTGGGCTGTGGGCAGTGTGTGGATCGTTGTGAGCAGAAGGTGCTGGCGGGTAAAAAGGATCTGATTCCTCTGCTCCAACTGCTTAAAGAGCGCGAGACGCCGGTCTACGCAATGATTGCGCCGGCATTTTCCGGGCAGTTTTCATCGGAGGTCACGTCCGGCAAGCTGCGTGCGGCGTTCAAGCAGCTGGGGTTCTATGGCATGATTGAAGTGGCGCTTTTTGCCGATATTCTTACACTGAAAGAGGCGCTGGAATTTGATCAGTCTATCAAGTCGGATGAGGACTTTATGCTGACCAGCTGCTGCTGTCCGATGTGGATGGCGCTCATCAGAAAAAGTTTCAGTGAACTGATTCCCCATGTGCCGCCTTCGGTTTCTCCTATGGTGGCTTGTGGCCGAACCATTAAAAAGATGCATCCTGAGGCGAAAACGGTCTTTATCGGCCCTTGTATCGCCAAAAAGGCCGAAGCGCGCCAGCCCGATATCGCCGATGCGGTCGACTATGTTCTGACATTTGACGAAGTGGGGCAAATGTTCGAGGATGCGGGGCTGGATCTTCCCAATCTGCCGGAGGACATGAGTGACCACTCCTCTACTGCCGGTCGCATTTACGCCCGCACCGGCGGCGTCAGCAAAGCGGTTCAGTCCACACTTGACCACCTGTGTCCCGACCATAAGATTCCGCTGCGCGCCATCCAGGCCGACGGAATGGTGGCCTGCAAGGCCTTGCTTACGGATGTGATGGATGGCAAAGTCAAGGCCAATTTCATGGAGGGTATGGGCTGCAAAGGCGGCTGTGTTGGTGGTCCCAAGTCACTGCTTCCAAAAGAAGAAGCGACCGGGCATGTCAACGCATACGGCGAACAGGCGACCTATGCTACGCCCGCGGAAAACCCCTATGTGCTGGAAATTCTGCGGCGGCTCGGATTTGATACGATTGAGAGCTTACTGGAGCGCGACAATACATTCATCCGGAAATTCTGAAAGAGCGCATGTTTCAAGAGAGGCTGTACGCGCTCTCCGAGTCTTTACCATGATTTGGCTGACGGGCAGCATTTTCGCCAGCCGGGTCATGGTTTTTATGAAAAAACTGGACTCTTTTCATCTATATTTTGCATTTTAACGTGCGAAAACGTTTCTGTGTATTGACTAAAATTGCACAAAGGCTATAATGAAAGATGTGACGGAATTTCGGGGCACGCAATGGCGCGTGTCCGCGTCCATATCCTCGGATGGGTCTTGTACCCATCCGACCGATGCCCTTCAAACGGGCAAAAAAATTGGAGGTTATACTATTGAACAGCAGGGTTTACAACTTTTCCGCCGGTCCGTCCATGCTGCCGGAGCCGGTTCTCAAACGTGCCGCAGATGAAATGCTCAACTATAAAGGCTCAGGCCAGTCCGTGATGGAGATGTCACACCGGTCAAAAGTCTTTGACGACATCATCGTACGGTGTGAAGAGCTGCTGCGCAAAGTGCTGGGTATTCCGTCGAACTATAAAGTATTGTTTTTGCAGGGTGGTGCTTCCAGCCAGTTTGCCATGATTCCGCTGAACCTGCTCAACGGCAGCGGCAAGGCCGATTTCCTCGTTACCGGTCAGTGGGCAAACAAAGCATATAAGGAAGCCGCGCGCTACGGTAACGCACGCGTGGTGGCATCCTCCAAAGACAAGACCTTCACCTATATTCCAAAAACGACCGCCGCGGATTTTGATAAAGAAGCGGATTATGCCTATATTTGCTTGAATAATACGATTTATGGCACGAAGTTTGCCGAACTGCCGGAGACCGGGGATGTGCCGCTGGTTGCCGATGTGTCGTCTTGCATCCTTTCGGAGCCGCTGGATGTGTCCAAATTCGGTTTGATTTTTGCAGGCGCACAGAAGAACATGGGCCCGGCGGGCTTGACCGTCGTGATTGTCCGTGAAGACCTTATCGGGCACGCGCGTGACATCACTCCTACCATGTTCAATTATCAGACGCATGCCGACAACCGTTCGCTGTTCAATACCCCGCCCTGCTACTCCATTTATATCTGTGGGCTGGTGCTGGAGTGGCTTGAAGAACTGGGCGGCTTGGAGAAAATGGCGGAGATTAACCGTAAAAAAGCAGGCATCCTCTATGATTTCCTTGACAACTCCAAATTGTTCCGCGGCACGGTGGAAAAGGAATTCCGTTCGCTGATGAACATACCGTTTGTAACCGATAACGATGAGTTAGACAAAAAAGCCGTCAAAGCAGCGGAAGCGGAAGGCTTTATCAATATCAAGGGTCACCGTACAGTGGGCGGCCTGCGCGCGAGTATCTACAACGCCATGCCGGTTGAAGGTGTGGAAAAGTTGGTGGATTTCCTCGGCCGGTTTGAAAAGGCCAATGGCTGACACATACTACAGGTATTACTACGGCGGTTAAATACAGTGGGCAATCGTGCTGCGCGCAGTGTGGCCGGTCCATTTGTAATGTGTTGGTAATGAATGGCTGACGTATTTGCTGTTTACGAACAGAGAGGGGCTTTCCGCGCATGTTTAACATTAAAACCATGAATAAGATTTCCTTGTCGGGTCTGACAAAATTCACACCCGGCGAATTTCAATATGGCGATGACGTGGAGAAACCCGACGCGTTTATTGTGCGGTCTGCCTCCTTGCATGAGGTGGAACTGCCGGCCTCTCTGAAGGCTATTGCGCGGGCGGGTGCGGGCGTTAACAATGTCCCGGTAGATAAATGCAGCGAAGAGGGCGTTGTCGTCTTCAATACACCGGGTGCAAATGCCAATGGCGTAAAAGAACTGCTGATCGGTGCGTTGGTGCTGTCCTCCCGCAATGTTCTGGATGCGGTGGCATGGGCCAAAACGCTCAAAGGCCAAGGCGACGCAGTGCCCAAGCTGGTGGAAAAAGGAAAAAGCCAGTTTGTCGGCCCCGAGCTTGCAGGCAAAAAACTGGGTGTCATCGGCCTGGGTGCCATCGGCGTCAAGGCGGCAAATGCCGCACAGGCGCTGGGCATGGAGGTCTATGGCTATGACCCGTATCTTTCAGTCGAGGCGGCTTGGGGCATTTCCCAAACCATCCATCACGCGCCCAGTTTAAGCGTGATCTATGAGAAATGCGACTATATCACCATCCATGTGCCGCTGACGCCTGAAACGCGCGGCACATTCAACACCGAGTCCATTGCCGCAATGAAAAAAGGTGTGCGCCTGTTCAATCTTGCGCGCGGCGAGTTGGCAGTGCCGGCGGATATCATTGAAGCGTTGAAATCCGGTCATGTGGCTTCTTATGTAGTGGATTTCCCTTGCGACGAATTGCTGGATGTACCGGGTGTGATCCCGATTCCCCACTTGGGTGCGTCCACACCGGAATCCGAAGACAATTGTGCGGCGATGGCGGCGGATGAACTTATCAACTTCCTTAAAACCGGCGCTGTTAAAAACTCTGTGAATTTTCCGAATGTGGATATGCCGCTTTCCTCTGCTGGCCGCGTGACGATTATCCATAAAAACGTGCCGAACATGCTTTCGCAGATCACAGCCTGCTTTGCACAGGCCAACATCAACATCGACAACATCATTGACAAGTCTAAGAAACAGATGGCTTATACCATCGTCGATGTTTCGGATGAGAAGCTGGACGCCGTGGCAGATGCGCTTCGAGCGGTGGACGGCGTCATTCGTGTGCGGATCATCTAAGCGGATAGAGGTTGTATTGTTCACAGATGCGGCGGCTGCGAAAATGACGTGCGGCCCTCAAAAATTAAATTGTTATTTATAAAGTAAAGATAGGTCGATGCCCCAAAAAAGGGGTTGCCTCTTTCCAATGATATAGAAAGAGGCAACCCCTTTTTGGCGCGTCAAAAAGCCAGATCAGCGCATCATATACTGTGCGTTTTGGACTAGTTCGCCGACTGCATGCAGCGCTTTGTTGGCGTTTTTCCGGACATTGTTGCCTCGTTTATGATCCATTGGCCACCCGGCAATCATGCCGACAGCCGCACCGGCTACCACACCGGCGATGATGCCTTTGGTTACGTTAGACATGGAGTGTTGCATAACAATGCCATCCTTTCCTGTTCGGTTGCAAAAAACCGGTTCCAAAGTTTATTTTGAAACCGGTAATAGTTTCCCCCAAATTTTCAAAAACATGATTTCTATTTGTTGGAAGACTGGCCTTGTCTATATGGCATCCAGCCAGGATAGGAAACTTTACTAAATGTCTTATAATAAATAAAAATACAAACTGTTTAAAAAATCAACGAAAAACAGTCTTTTTTACAAAGTATAGC
>NZ_JBDNLG010000074.1:0-14526 GCF_047718355.1 Ethanoligenens sp. | reverse complement strand
TGGCCTAACCCAGCGTTGCTGCACCCAAATTTTCAACCATACGGCCAGTTTTCAAGAAATGAACGCCGGTTAAAACATTTTTCGGAACAAGATAGGGGCTGTTGCGAAACGGAAGTTGAGCAACAGCCCCTTTTACAATCCGTTATTTGCCGACACATGGACGCCATTTCCGTATGCGGTGTCAATTCTGCCGGTTACCTTGCTATTCGAGGATTTCAAGGGTAATTTTATCATTACTCAATTCCATGCATAGAATTGGCAGCTAAAATACCGATACCGCCGCCCTGTCCGTCTATAACCGCAATCCTCATTTTTTGGCCTCCTGTTTAAAATCCCAGGGATGCGTATGAAAATGTGCGTCAACCAAATTGACCTGCTTTAACAGCGCCACATTTTTCAAAAGTTTTTGGACCGGCATATCGGCAGCGATGGAATGGTCTTCGCCGAAAAGAATAGCCCGATCAGAAACTTGTGGAACCAAGTCAAGATTGTGCGTGGCAAAGATCAATGTTTTTCCGGCATCAGATAATTCCTGCAAAAGATTTAAAAGCCACGCCTGTGACCGGGGATCAAGGCTGTTGGTCGGTTCGTCCAATATCAAAACATCAGGATTCAGAATCAAAGTGCTGCCGATGGCGACTTTCTTTTTTTCACCGCCGCTCAGTTTAAAAGGCGTATGATCCAGCAGCTTGTCGATGCCCAGCAGTGCTGATAATTCTTCAATCCTCTGATTCACGGTTTCCGGCGGATAGCCAAGCTGAAGGGGGCCGAATGCCAATTCCTCATAGACGGTACTGCAAAAAAGCTGAACTTCCGAATCTTGAAAGATGAATCCAACGCGGCGATGATATTTTTTGGCAATGCTTCCGTTGAATTGTCTTGCATCTAATTTTTCACCGAATGCTGTAAACGTGCCTCGCTGTGGAAAAATCAAACCCGCCAGAATCTTAAGCAGGGTAGATTTTCCACAACCATTCGCACCTAAGATGCTGACTTTCTCGCCCTCGTTGATGGCAATGCTCAAATCTGACAGCACAGGCGTACTCTGTGGATAGGAATACGTGATCTTATCCAGACTAAAAATAGGTTTCAAAATATATATTCACCCGCAATCAAAAACGACAGGAGAAGTACATTGTTTACAACAAATAGGATATCTGTAACGTTCACCTTTAATTTTATCATACTTACCGGATTCCCTGTAAAACACCGGCATGTCATAGCGTCATAAATTGCTTCGCTCAAAAAATACGAACGGATAAACAAATACGCGATACTATGGCTCATAAACCGTCGATTGTCTGAAGTCCTAAGTGTGCCGACCGTGCGGAGCGAGCGTGCTTCCATCATGCTGTTCGCCATTCCGGATATCACAAAAATATAGCGATAAGCCATATTCAAGATCGAGATAAAGATGAGCGGTACATGCATGGAAGCAAGTGCCCCTGTGATTTTTGTCCACCTTGTGGTTTGCAAGAGCAAAAACCCGAACGAAAGTGAGATTCCGGAACGCAATGCCAATTTGACAGCCATTGCAATCCCATTTGCAGAGAAATACAGCCCTGTTTTAAGCCATGGAGACCCGGGGCTTAAAACATAAAAAAGCGGAGTACCCTTCACAAAAAGGCTGGAAGCACCGGGTATCGAAAAAATCAGAACGACCACAGGAATATAGGCCCACACCCTGCGAACATAATCTTTCATGCCAAGGCCCGAAAGCCTTGCGTAAAGGAGGGCAATCAGGACAAGGAAAAGAAGAATGAGGATATTGGACGAAATAGCGGAAAACACCATAAAAGCAAGCAGGGTGCAAAGTTTGACCCTTGGGTCAATGCTCTGCAAAAACATCGGTTTTCCAGCATAACGTTCGCTGAAAAATTCGTTTTCGAATACTTCGGAAAAATGGTGCAGCGTTTTTGATAAAAAGTGCGTTCCGGAGGATGTTGCGGTGGTATTTTTCTCGCTATTATGCTCTTTCAACCAAGAGGGGACTTGCAGTCTTTCGCCTGTATCAGCGTTCATATCTCTTGGGGGTTGTGTTTTTTGCATTGCTTTTCTGCGCTTTCATGATCAGCTTTGAGGTAAGTATAATCAGACCAGTTATCACCGCTATGCCGACGATTGCCGACAGGAGATAGCCGACAATTGACATGGATTGATTTTTGCCAAACGGCAAGCCGTAATCCGGAAGCATGGCATGCCATTTATCAGCCATTGCGGCGAGACCTTTTGGAATGTAACCCAGCTTATCCTTTAGTTCACTCGTGCCCCACTCGCCCCAAGCAGTACCGGATGCCAGCAAACCCAGAGGTGTAAGGATAATCAGCACAGCAAATGGAATCAGCACCGCCTTGTGCCGCTGAAAGAGCGGTACATTCGCTTCCGGTTCCCCCGCAAGGGGAGATTGATGATTGGAAAAAAGGTTTGGTGCGAACTTGATAATATACGCAAGCGCCGCCGTCGTTACGATTGCCTCCAAAGGCCCCGCAAATATACCGTGTGCCAGCAGCATGGAAGGAATGGAGACGGAAAGCGGATACGGGCAGAAAAGCGGTGTGCCGCTTGCGGTTTTAAAGAGCAAGGGTTGAATGCCAAGTTCCAATCCGGCACAGGTAGCGGCCAAATTTAGCCCGAGATAACTTCCAATGAATGCTCCCGCAAAATTTCTGCCGCTGCCAAGTTTGGACTTGCCCGCAATCAAGCGGTATATGAAATAGCCGGTAAACGGCATGACCACGGCCATATTCAAACAGTTGACGCCAAAGGATATAATGCCTCCGTCTCCGAATACAAGGGCTTGAATAAGCAAGGCTGTTGAAACCGATACAGTGGCTGCCCATGGTCCCAAAAGGATGGCAATAAAGACGGCGCCGACTGCATGTGCCGAACTTCCCCCTGCGACCGGAATATTGAACATCATCAGCACAAAAGCAAATGCGGCGCAAAGGGCAAGAGTGGGAATCCTTTTACTGCTCAGAGTTTTTTTAACCTTATTTAAGGCTACCGTCCACATGGGTATCATCCCGGCCAATACGGGAATGGTGGTTTGGGGCGCCAAATAACCGTCAGGAATATGCATCAACAAAGCCTCCATCAATAATATAGCCCATAAAGGGTACAGCAAAGTAGCCCTTCATGGGTTATATATACTATAGAAAAGCCAACACGGAAGCCTTCATGACTTCAATATGAACTAATAGTAGCATTACTTCATACAAACGTCAAGCAAACAGGCGGTTAGACAACAGTAGGCGAAATCATAAAATTTTGTCCATCCATAGTACCGCTGCCAAATTTGATGTTGGCTTATGGGTCAATCGGGTCTATTTTGAGCGAAGCATATCTATAAACAGAAAAGCCGCCAATAACATTGCACACAGATAGCCGGAAAGCCCTATCCATGACAGGCCGTTCCATTTGTTTCCTGTACCTGTATGCAGCACGATCGATGCCCCGATCACAAGGGAAGAGATCAAGAGCCCGAGGATACCACGGTTGACCATCCGGCTGATTCGGTTTATGGTCCGGTCACGGTCGGGGTCTTTGACCTTAACGGTGAATCCACCCGCCTGCATTTTATCCACCAGGCGGAACAGTTTTGAAGGGATTTGAGCGCCCAAAACGCCGGACTGGTACGTGTTTCGCAAGATGCTTGAAAGCTCGTGCCGGATATTATCACCGCGCAAGAACTGTTGGACACCATAATTGGCGGATATGGTCATCATATTGATGTTAGGGGAAATGATCGCCAACACGCTTTCGATGGTGCCCAGCCCTTTTACCAGCATCGCCACTTCTTTGGGAATCACAATACCGTTTTTCTGACAAATTTTAAAGACCGCTCTGGTCAGTTCGGCAATGTTCAATTCCTCAAAATCTACAGCGATGAATTTCTCATAAAAAAGCGCGATCTCACTGCGAAAACGCTCAATATCCACAGCACCTTTTTGAATGCCCAGCCGGAGGATGGCTTCGGTCATCATATCCACATCGTTTGCGGCGATGCCGCGCAGGAGGTTGTTCAGTCGTTTCAGCGTCCATCGATCCAGTGTGCCCATTAAGCCGAAATCAACATACACAATTTGATTGCCGGAAACCAGGATGTTGCCCGGATGCGGGTCTGCATGAAAAAACCCATCTTCAAAGATTTGTTTCATATAGTTGTTGGCTAATTTGGTGCCAATATCCTGCCGGTCATACCCTTCTGCGTCCAGAGCGGTGATGTTCCTAATTTTGATTCCGTCAATGTACTGCATGACCAATACATTCGGCGTCGTATAGGCATCATACACTTTTGGCACACCAAGGTATTTGACATCCCGATTGTTTTTGGAAAACCGTTTGATATTCTGTGCTTCGCTTAAAAAATCGAGTTCCAGTTGAATGTTCTTTTCCAGTTCATTCAATAGATCCTGCATATTCACAATATCAAAAAGCCATCCAATTTTGAAAAAACGGCACAAAAGGCGTAAAATCGCGATATCGTTTAAAATCGTTTCTCTGGCTTTTGGGCGCTGGATTTTAACGGCAACTCTCTCGCCGCCGGTTAAAACAGCGAGGTGAACTTCCGCGAGAGAAGCGCCCGCGACAGCATCTTTTTCAAATACAGAAAAGACCTTGTCCAAAGGCTGGTGCAGATTTTCTTTCAATACCGTTTGGATGGTCTCAAATTTTTCAGGATGTACGGTGTCCTGCAATTTTTGAAATTCTTTTTGATAGGCGGGGGGAACCAGATCCGGACGAGTCGATAAAATTTGCCCAATTTTAATGAAAGTGGAACCCAGTTCTTCAAAAGCCAGCCTGAGGTTTACGGGATCTTTGAGTTTTTTTGTTACGCTGTGTTTGATAAAAACCGCAATGATCTGCCGAATCCGATCACGTTTGCTTTCTCTTTTCATAACTGCCTTTTTAAATCCCGCGTCATTTGTTTTCCAGTTTTTCGATTCGCTCCTTCAACGTATCAATATCCTGCTTGGTAGCAAGGTTTAAATCCGACAGGGCGTTTTTCAAAGATTGAACATTGAACGTTCCATCTTCCGACCGGTATTTATCACTTTTCCGTTTGAGTTCTTCATTGAGTTCCTTGCCTTCGTTAACGGCAATTTCCCCTTTTTTTACAAGTTCATCCACAATGCCTTCTGCCTTTTCATAGGTGGAGGCGACGCTGCCTATGCCTGCGAGCAATAATTTCCGCAATGTGATTTCCATAGTAGGCTCTCCTTTTCATTGGGCATGTCCATCCATCGTTTGCACGAATCCGGACAGAACCGTCGTTGTCGTGAATGGAAATGATACTTACTGATTTAATCGTAATTTTTCTTCATTATATACTTTCCGGATGGAATCGGCAACCGTACGGAATGTTTTTTAAATGCGCGGTTTTCACAGATGTTTCCCGAGACATAGGCAACCGCTTAAGCCGCGGTGCCGGTGGTGCGCACACGTATCTCTTGGATGGCCCTCAAAACGAGCAGGAGAAGGGCGGTGTTGATTGGAAATAAAATAAGGTTTTGGATAATCCGGCCGGTCAGAAGCACCAGGAACGCATTGTGGTACATCACACTGAGCCAGACGGAATTTAACAGCAGATTGACCAACACGGTGCTGATTGCGGATACAAGTACGACCCGCTTCCATGTGACAGGTTTCTTATAGAGGAAGCACCCGTAAAGTACGCCGGTTAGCAAGGCACTGCAGGTAAAGCCCGGAAAAAAAGGTCCGTTCGGGCGGACGAAATAATCTAAAATATCGCTCGCCACGCCCATAACACCTCCGACAACCGGGCCAAACAGCATTCCGCCAGCCGCCAGCGGCAGAAAATCGAAACGAATCTGCAATGTGCTGGAAATCACAACAGTGAACGTGGATATGGCGACGCTTACAGCAAGCAGGATGCCGGCAACCGAAAGGGTGGAGATGCGATGAAGTTCTCTGGTCGACTGGGCGAACAAATGCAATACGTTTTTCATAAAAAATATCCTCTCTTTTTGGGTGTGATACCACATCAAGAGAAGACTCTTGCTTGTGGCAACGGAATGCGGGATCAGCACCGCAAATTCGCCATAGCACCTGCTAAAGCGGATTTTTTCGTCCAGTGGCAACTTCCCGTCCAACTGGCACTGCATACCGATCCTGTTTGAGGATGGTACAACGCGCTGATTCCTACTTTGCCTTACTTGTATTATGTTCTATTATAGCACATCCTGCAAGGGTAGGGGAGGCAAAATCGAAAATTTCATGCAAGATTGTCATGCCAATTTCTATTTGCATCATTACGGAGACGGCATTGTAATAAATTTCATGTTGGATTATAATGTTGACACATAAGTTGCAAGAAAAAAGATATTTACGTAAGCACTTGAAAATTTAGACACAATAATAAGATGTTTGAGGTTGGAGCGTATGAAAAGGGAGAGATATGTCTCCACACGAACGGAAGGCTGTTCGATGAAAGTGGAGTGTTCTGCACAAGATATCAAAGATAGTGAAAAGCAATATGAAGATGAGCTTCCGGCCAATTTGGATATCCGGCAAATGCGGGATATCGTATCATTGGTTGAGGGGCTTAATCGCAACATTCCCTTTCAACAGACGCTTGATTATGTTTTTAACGCTTTTCAAATGTATATTCCTTATACACATATCGGCGTAGCGCTTTTGGATGGTAAGATCGTACGGGCAACATTTGCTGCGTCCAGTCCGAAACATCGCAGTCTGGCGCAGAAATTGATGGGGTATGCCACAGATATACGCATCACTTCATTGAACAACGTCATCAAGACGGGAAATGCGCGTATGATCAATGATTTGGAAGTATACGCGGCAGGCAAGCCTTTGCGCCCCTATAATCGTATTTTACTGGAGGCGGGCATAAAATCATCCATAACATTTCCCTTGCTGCGGAATGGTACGGCAGTCGGCATCCTGTTTTTCTCCAGTGACCGCAAAAATGTGTATACCGGCGAGCATATAAGATTTTTAAAAATTTTGGCTGGTAACTTGTTGCTTGCGCTGGAACGCGGAATCCTGCTCGAAAATATGGTGCTTAGTTCCTCTCTCGCACTGGCTGCTCTTGCGGAAAAACGCGACACGGAGACAGGCGAGCACTTGACCCGTATCAAGCATTATTGCAGATTTTTGGCAGAGCTGTTGTATAAAAACAAAAAGTTCCAATCAATTTTGGATTTTAAATTCATTGGGGATCTGGAACGGTTTAGCCCATTACATGATATTGGCAAAGTAGCCATCCGCGATAACATCCTGCTAAAACCCGGCCCGCTTACCAAAGAGGAATATAAAATCATGCAGACGCATACGGTCTATGGCGCAAAAGTACTGAGAACGGCAGATGAAAATTTAAAGCATATGGGACGCAGCATTTACCAAATGGGCATTGAAATTGCGGAGGGACATCATGAAAAATGGGACGGGAGCGGTTACCCATTTGGCCTGGAGGGTGAAAAGATTCCGCTGTCTGCCCGTATTGTCGCGATTAGCGATGTGTTTGACGCACTGACGTCACCCCGCGTGTATAAACCCGCATTTACTTTTGAGGATGCATTTGTGATGATGTGCAAAGAAAGCCAAACGCATTTTGATCCGGTTATTTTTGATATATTTGAAAAAAATAAAGAAGCCGTCTATAAACTATACAATGAGTTGCGGGAAGACAAGCAACCGTAAAACTCAAGTTTATAGCGATTTCTTTTTAGGAGTGGGTACATGTTTTTATATCAGGCGGCAATCATATTGGCGGTTATTGTGTTGCTGGGATTGTTGATGTTTGTGATCCGGCTCAAAAATCGCGGGGTTCTCACTGCGGTAGTGCTGCTGCTTTCGGTCGCGGGAGCGGGAGCAATGCTGGGCGTGCAGAATTATTTTGGCGCGCATATTTATGTGCAGAATGTGGATACGTCGAAGTTGCGCCGAATCACTTTTTCATCCGATGTCAGAAAAAGCATGGATACGGTATTGACTGGTTATACCTGCACTAATGCAGAAGGGCTGCTCAATTATCATAAAAAATACACAGAGAAGTCCGGTGGCATTACTTCGACAGTCACAGTCAATATTATTGTTTATCCTTCCAAAGAGGAGGCTGACCGCTCTTTTTCTGTGAGTCAGAAATTTTATGATAACCCCAATTTTGCGCCCATAGATTCTACCCGTTCGTTTCGTACCGAGGGGTTTTCCCACCGATATCTCACCACGTTTATCAAAACGCAATACAGCCATGTGGCTGATTTGATTTACCTGCCTTCACGCATGTCCAGTTATTCATATGCTGTGGTGCAGGATGATAACATTATTGTGACGTTGAGCGAGCGTGCCCGCAGGCCGGTTTGCACGAAAAATGTGGTGTTGGATGACTTAATCCGGCGGTTGGGAACGTGATGCGTTACATGGCGAGCATCCCACCGGGGGTGGGTTTCAAGATGAGCACTTGTTGTTCCGAGCCAGTCTGGGTGTCGAAATAGTCAATGACTTGCTGGTTGTCTTTACTGATGGTGCGGAATTCATAACAGTATGCCTCGTTGGCGCCGCTTGTGGGGATAACGGCCAATGAAACTTTCTGAACCGTCAGCGCCGGGTTCAGTTTGGCCTGCACTTGTGCACGGGTGAGCGTGACAGGCGGCAGGTCACGGGTGTGGTGATTCATCAGATAGCCGGTGCTGTCAAAGGAAACGATTTCCCCTGTATCCAATGCCACACCGACTTTGATCAGATCAGGGTAGATGACCACATCACCTTGCTGATAAGCAAAATTGATGGTGCAGATGTTGTTATTGGTCAGATAGTACGTTTCTACAATGGAACCGATACCCCGTTCTTGCAAAAAGGCGCGTGCTTTTTCTAATGCACCGTTGGTGTCCAGTTTTGCTTGCGACGGCGCGCGGTTAGTCAGCATTCGCACCGTGTACCCGCCGGCCTTGCTGATGGAGATACTGGTGTTACCGGTGTTGAAGTTCCATGTGGGTAGGTTGCCGCCGGTCTCGCCGGCGGCTTTGAGATCAGACGCGTTCTTGCTTAAGAACTTTGCGGCAATGCCGCGCGCGTCTGCTTGGCTGACGGCAGGCTTCCCTTGTGTGAACAGCGGTTCTTTTTTCAAGACATTGTCTGAAAAGGGGCCGTCATAGATGAGTGACGGCAAACTGGCAAATGTGTTTTCAATATTGAGAAATCCGCCTTGCAAAGAGGTAGGGACGGCCTGGTTGGGGTTATTCTGCTTTGCCACCTTTTCTGCCTTAAACAGCGTAATACGTCCTGTTTGCAGGTCGCTTCCGAGATTGGAAAGCTGCGTGGACAGTTGGTCTGCGTAACCATGCAGAGTCGTGATGGTGCTGCGTTGCTCATCGGTGATAGGCTGATCGGTATTCAGCTGCCGGGTTAGGCTGTTGGCATAATCACCGGTTTGTGAAAGAAATTTTGTCGTATTACTCAAGTTCACGGTGGAAAGAGGCATTTGTGCGATATCGGTCTGGGCAGCGCCTGCGTTGCTCCAAATTTCTCCGCTCAATCCTGTGAGCTGTGCGCTGGTGCTTGCATATTGCGCTTTCTGCAAAGCAATATCGATATTGTCTACATGCTCCGAAAGCTCTGTAAGTGCGCGCTGATAGCTGTATTCGATACTCATACGGTACTTATACGCCATTACGTAACCGCTGATACCCACGATAACAGCAAGGCAAAAGGCCGAAATGGTGTAACTGAGCACACGGATAAGTGTGCGCCGGTGTGTAATTCCAAACATGAAAGTTCCTCCCGCTCCAAATTGCGGCCGCTTTATACGGCATTTACCATTTATGGTTTCCAAAATGGCCGGGAATATGAAAAAGTCGGTTCTTGTTTATTTGAATATCCGATTCCGCGTAGTTGCTACGTGAGCCGGATCGCATCGGGATTGACTTGCCTGCATAGAAGATGATAAAAAAGGAAGCGCTATGGAGTTGCCGTTATAATTTAAGTAACAAAAATGTGCGTACTTGTTTTTATGTTCCTATCTATTTATACTGAATATAAACACTGGCGCGCGCTCCGTAAGGGCGGTATGTGCAAAAAGTTCAAACGAGACGAAAGGAACAGACATGGCTTTTATTGATCTCGCACACGAACGGTATTCCGTGCGCAAATTCAGAAGCAACCCGGTTGAACACGAAAAGCTGGAACGGATTTTACGGGCAGGACAGCTTGCGCCAACCGCCTGCAATTATCAGCCGCAACGCATTATTGTGGTCGAAAATGAAGAGGCCCATAAAAAAATCAGGAAGTGCACGCCCTGTCATTTTAATGCGCCGGTCGTCTTGATTGTCTGCTATGATAACAACAGCAGTGCGAAGCGCCGATCCACATCATTCGATATTGGCGTCATTGATGCGAGCATTGTGGCTACGCAGATGATGCTTGAAGTGGCCGACATTGGCCTTGGGGTGACATGGGTGGAAGATTTTGAACCCGATGCTGTCATCCAAGAATTTGCGCTGCCGAAAAACATTATTCCGGTCGCTTTGCTGCCGCTCGGATATCCGGCGGACGATGCAAAGCCAAACGAACGCCTGCACAACAGTCGTAAACCGCTTGAAGAAACGGTTTTTTACAACCACTTGAATTGACGTATTATTGCCAAACAAGCAACCCCGCATGCGCACTGGATTTCCAGCGCACATGCGGGGTTGCGTTTGTGGTGCGAGTAAGTCTATAAGCCGAGTTCTGTATTAGACAATCATCTATCTTGGCCGCGCGTTGCCACGCAGCTCACGCCACCCCTCGGGAAGAACGCCGGGCAAGCGTATCTCTCCCCTGTGGGTGTTGCTCCGGATAGGGTTTGCAGGGTCGCGCAGTCTCCTGCGCGCCGGTGAGCTCTTACCTCGCCTTTCCACCCTTACCGAACCGAAGTCCGGCGGTATATCTCTGTTGCACTGTCCCTAGAGTCGCCTCCGGCGGGCGTTGCCCGCTATCCTGCCCTGCGGAGCTCGGACTTTCCTCAGATGCGGCCTTTCGGCACTGCACCCGCGACTGTCTGGCTTGCTCGCGCTTGTCATTATACGGGTTTTTGCGCCGCTTGTCAATTGAAATTGTGGCTGAAAACGTGGGAACTGCTTTTCAAAGGTTGATATTTGCCAGTTGGCACCGTATAATAGGGAACGTGCGGGCGCATTGCGTTTGCAGAAGTCCAAAAAGTGATGGTGATAATATGATGAATTCCAGGCTTGACGCCTTTTATCGCAGCCTGCGCGGCCAGCGCATCTGTATGCTCGGTGTTGGCCGCAGCAATACGCCGCTGATCAAAACGTTTCTTTCTAAAGGTGCGGAGGTTTGCGCTTGCGACAGGCGGACTCGTGAACAGTTGGGCAGTGTAGCCGAAGAGATCGAATCTGCGGGTGCCAGGCTGCAATTGGGTGAGGACTACTTGAAGAATCTCGATTTCGACGTCATTTTTCGCACACCGGGCATCCGGTATACCTTGCCGGAGCTGGAGACGGCTCGCGCCAACGGAGTGGCACTGACTTCCGAGATGGAAGTGTTCTTTGACGTTTGCCCCTGCAAAATAATTGCGGTGACCGGTTCAGATGGTAAAACGACGACCACCACGCTGATTTCTGAAATTCTTCAGCGTGAGGGACGGCGTGTTCATTTGGGCGGAAATATCGGGCGGCCGCTGCTGCCGGAAATTGAGAATATTCATGAGGACGATGTGGCAGTCGTGGAGCTTTCCAGCTTTCAGCTTATTTCCATGCGCCGCAGCCCGGATGTCGCAGTCATCACCAATATTTCTCCTAACCACCTGGACATGCACAAAGATATGGACGAATATGTTCATGCTAAAGAACATATTTTTTTACATCAGAACGGTTTCAGCCGCACAGTACTTAATCTTGACAATGCCATCACCGCACCGATGGTGAAAGAGGTGCGGGGACAGTGTTTGGGGTTCAGCCGCAGTAAACCTTTGCACTTTGGCTGCTATACGGATGACAGCGGAGTGGTATGGATGTGCTTTGGTGAAAAAAAGCAGCGTGTGCTGCACATAAACGATATCCTGATTCCGGGCAGCCACAATGTTGAGAATTATATGGCGGCAACGGCGGCGGTATGGGGAATGGCGAAGCCGGAGACAATCTTGAGCGTGGCACGCAGTTTTACCGGCGTGGAACACCGCATTGAACTGGTCAGGGAACTGGATGGTGTGCGCTATTACAATGACTCCATCGCCACTACCCCCACGCGCACCATGGCTGGTTTGCGTTCGTTTTCTCAAAAGGTTATCTTGATTGCCGGGGGATATGACAAACATATCCCGTTTGACGTGCTTGGCCCTGCAATCGTGCAGAACGTAAAATGCTTGATTTTGATGGGTGCCACAGCTGACAAAATTGAGGCTGTTGTTAAACGCACAGAGAGCGAAGCGGCTGCCGCCGCCTTGCCTATCGTGCGGGTATCCAGTTTAGACGGGGCTGTGCAGGCGGCGCACGCGCAAGCCGAAGCGGGCGATGTGATCTTGCTTTCCCCCGCCTGCGCCAGTTTTGATATGTTCAAAGATTTTGAGACCCGTGGCGACATGTTTAAAAACATGGTGAATGCCCTGTAAAACAATTGATGCACAGGGAAGGACAAGGTTTTGTTTTGGATAAACGCATATGAAATATGGTCGGTTCACAATAATGAAAGCTGTGCCTGTTTATGATTGCACGGATTGATGATGAACGGGCTGCCCGTCTGGCTCCGCTATTTACCCGCAGAGCGACCGAATCGGTGCGCATTGCCGCGCTTCTTGACGCATATGGAACCGGTCATGCCTTTTTTTCCACGTATCTGCAAAATGAAGGCCACGCTGTTTTGGCACAAATCGACGATACCTTTTTGCTGATGGATTGTGGGGCGGATTATCCGGAACTGGCATGTTTCATGCAATGGAATCCGTATTTTTTAAGGTTGATGGGCGCCTATAGACCCCTTGAAACCATCGCGGCGTTACTCCCGAACGGCACACTTCACCGGCATGTGCAGATGACTGCATATGCCGCTATGCCGTCCAAAACACCTGCGATTCAAATTGATCGGCACCCCGCATTGCGTGATATCTATGATGTGGAGGGGACGACTTCCACAGCCTTTGATGTGTGGTATGCGGATATTTCCCATCGTATTCGCCACGGCTGCGCTCGTGCATATCTGGTGCGTATGGATGGAGAACCCGTTGCCGCCTGCCTTATTAGTGCGGAAAGCCGCTGGGCCGGGTTGATTAGCAGCGTGGCGACAAAAGAGCAATGGCGCGGCAGGGGATTGGCTACTGCGTTGGTCAATGCGGCGTGTGCCGATTTGATTGGATGCGGTAAATTGGCTGTGCTGGAATGCGAATTTTCACTTTGCCAATTCTATTCCCAGCTTGGCTTTCTCCGTGACTTTGAAATCGGTACTTATGAACGGGCTGCCGCTGTAAAAGGCTAACCCGTTTGGAATGCCGCCGATTTGTTTGTATAAATAAATATAAATAAGAATGAAACAGACTGCTTGGTTGTTGTTGCAACCGATTCAAGTGCCACATGGTTGTATACTAACGATACAATCAAACGGAAAACGGCCATGAGGTGCTAATATGAAACGGAAAATTATTAAGATCGACGAGTCAAAATGTAACGGATGCGGCCTGTGCGCAACTGCATGTCAGGAAGGCGCCATCGAAATTATAGATGGCAAGGCAAAGTTGGTGAGGGAATCTTTTTGTGACGGTCTGGGTAACTGCCTGCCTGTTTGTCCAACAGATGCGATTCATTTTGAGGAACGGGAGGCACCCGCGTTTGATGCGGCGGCGGTGCAAGACGCAGTAAAACCTGTGGAGCAGGCAGCTGTCAAACAACCCGCAGGCGGATGCCCGGGAACACGTATGCGTACCATGATGCGCAAACCGTCAGTCTCTTCCTCCGAGCCATCTATCGGGGAGTCAACCAGCGAATTGCGGCAATGGCCCTGCCAGATCAAGCTGGTTTCCCCACATGCCCCATATTTTACTGATGCGCATCTGCTGATTGCTGCCGACTGCACAGCATACGCTTACGCAGGTTTCCATGAGCGGTTTATTCGAGGGAAGACGACCTTGATCGGTTGCCCGAAACTGGACACAGTTGATTACGCGGAAAAATTTAAAGAGATCCTGATGGCAAACACCATTAAAAGTGTTACCGTCGTCCGTATGGAGGTGCCCTGCTGCGCCGGTCTTGCGGATGCAGCGATACGTGCTTTGCAAGCCTGCGGTAAAATGATTCCCTGGAATGTAGTCACGATTACTGTAGACGGACAGATTGTAGAATCTTAACACATTTGAATGGGTATTGATTCTTTATGGTGGGTTGAATAGGAAATATATATATCCGGCTTGCGCTTTTAGGCGTGGGCCGCTTTTTTTATGCATTTTCGGTCAGCTGCAAGGGTAACAAGTTTTATCAACACGTAAGTTTTATGTAATTTTTTTGTTATTTTTAGAAATACACCTCACAAAAAACGACGAAATATGATAATATATACATATAG
>NZ_JBDNLG010000073.1:0-14844 GCF_047718355.1 Ethanoligenens sp. | reverse complement strand
CCCCCCCGCTTCTTTTATGCACTATATCGATGTGTTTTCTGAAGAACCAAATCGACCTTTAATAAAAGCAATCACCGCTGGCAGTATCGAAATTATGACGATGCCAACGACTACAAAACTGAAATGTTCCTTAATATAGGGAATATTACCAAAAAAGTATCCAATAGCAAACATGACTGAAACCCATGAGACACCGCCGAGAATATTGTACCCCAAAAACCATCGATAAGGCATAGCCCCCACACCCGCGACAAATGGCGCGAATGTACGGACAATGGGCACAAACCGTGCAATGGTAACGGCTTTTCCACCATGTTTCTTAAAAAAGCGCTGCGTTCGTTCAATATATTCCCATTTTACAAACAAAATGTGTTCTCGGCGTTCCACACGTCCCCGAAGCAGATGTCCGATCTGGTAATTGAGTGTATCCCCCAAAATAGCAGCGGTAAAGAATAACGCCAATACGGCTGGAGCTGAGAGTGGCCCGCCCGCTGCAATCAGAGCGGCGGTCACAAAGATGAGCGAATCCCCCGGCAGAAACGGCACCACAACCAGTCCGGTTTCGATGAAAATGATCGCAAATAGAAAGAGATATGCGAGTGCGGCATGCTGATTTACCAGTGCGCCCAAGTGTTTGTCCATATGCAGAATTAAATCCAAGGTAACACTAAACATAAATAGATACTCCTTCTTTCCTGATAAATAAAAGGATATAACACTTGAATTAAAATTGCATGAGATTACAATCTTTCAAAGCACCTAAAAATCTTTGGGTTTGTGCATCAAGCAATAATAACGAGGGAGGAAAATGTATTCCTATAAATGATGGGATTTACTCAAACTTTTGCGCCTGTGAGGACCTTACTCCATTTTTAATTTTGCAGGAGAACTCCAAGTTGTTTTTGTTTTGTAAAATTGGCATTTCACAGAATACTCACTATAAGATGTATTTTAAAGGACCGTCTGGTTAATTTCCAGACGGTCCTTTATTATCGAATTATAGTGCTTTTGCCGGGTGCCGCTTCCCACCTCCTTATCTTGATTTCTTCGCTGTTGTTGTCGTAGAAACGGAGGATTTCCATAAAAAAATTAATCTGAGAGACTATTACCCACATATCAGGACAGATTGTTTTATCAGTGTTTCGGATAAAATCGTAGAAACTATGCAACAAGCCCAAAGGAACGAACAATCTTATCGGCGGTATCTGCGGTTACATCATGCACAATACCCCTCACAGAAGGTGAAAGCAAGCTGATGCCGCGAAAAAATCGTCTGGCATCGGCTTGATGTGGTATATGTCTTTTAGCGCGTGACTTTTTTGAAAAAAGGCCCGCTTGGGCCTTGACATCCATTTGCAGGTTTGCTGGTACAGTTGAGTTAGGATAATCATGTTATGTTGAACCTGGCGAGCCTCTGTGTTAGCATTGAAAAAACGGGACTAAAAATGCAAAAATTGCTTGCTGGGTTTCCATCAATTTGGAATTACTCATAGTGTAGACTGTCCGTTCATTCTGTAAAATTTCAATGTTTCGGCTGGTAGGGTACAGGCATAGCCTGTTTACCTGTGTAACGAACGCGCCTGTTGGTTTTACAGAGGATGAAACTGTCCCGAAGATTGGAGGAATTTCTATGGAGCAGACCCCCGTTGCCGGTGTAGACGTGAGTAAAAGATTCAGCGACATGTGTATTCTATCTCCAAGCAATAAGGTTTTCGCAAAAACGAAAATCTATCATGATCTGATAAGTATGCAGAAATCTTTGGAACCCCTGCATCAGGCTGAAAGCATGTTTGGAGCAAAACCTGTTATCGTAATGGAATCCACTTCACACTATCATCTCTTGCTGTGCCAATTCATGCGCCGGGCGGGCTATGAAGTAATTGTGATCAATCCGATTCAAAGCAGTGCCCTTCACAACATCACCGTTCGGAAAGTCAAAAACGATAAGGTGGACGCCTACCACATCGCCATGCTGTATCGCATGAAGCTGTTGCGTTCATCTGTTATCCCGGATGAAATGCTGAATGAGCTGCGGGCGCTATGCCGCCAGCATTGCGAGGTCAAACAGGATATTACACGCTACGCCAACCGGCTTACTGCGCTGCTTGACCAGTCTTTCCCCGGTTATGACACAATTTTTGCCAGAATAAGCGGTATGACCTCTTTGGCCGTTTTGGCCCGCTATCCCAGTGCACAAGCCATTTTACAGGCCCCGGCGGAGGAATTGTCGCAGTTGATCTATGACACGAGTCGGAAAGGACGTAAATATTCGAATGAGAAAACGGCTCGTTTGAAAAAGATTGCCGCCGCCGCTACCAAATTTGGCATTCTGCATTCTTCAAACGACACGCTGGTGCAGACAGTCGTTGCCACCCTACAACTTTTCTTTGCAAATGTGGATGCCATTGATCTGAAGATGGAGGAAATCATCAACGGAGAGCCACACATCAAGGAAAATATTCTTTTACTCCAAACCATCCCCGGAATGGGGCAGTATTCTTCCGTGGTGATACGGGCTGAGATCGGTAATTTTTCTGCATTTGAAAAACCAAAGCAGCTTACGGCTTTCTTCGGTTTGGATCCTTCTGTAAATCAATCCGGCACCTTTCAGGGCACAAAGAACAAGATTTCCAAACGAGGCACGCGATATGCACGCGGCGTTTTGCACATGGTTGCGCATAACAGCGTCCACCCACATTGTAATGGAGAAATCGGCAATCCGGTGCTTGCAGATTACTACCAGAAGAAATTGTCTTGTAAGCCCGCAAAGGTAGCCCTGTGTGCCGTCATGCACAAGATTGTAAATATAATCTTCGCCGTGTTGCGCGACCAGAAACCATTTGAGCTACGTAATCCGGAAGAGCACGCCCGAAAGCTGCGAGAGCATCATATTCCCACCGCGGCATAACACTTTCCAGAATCAGGTAAGTCCTCGCCATAGGCGTGGGCTTACCTGATTCTGGCCATTTTTGCTTGCAAAAATATTTGCTCAGCCTATTGCACTTTCTTAGCTGGTCTCGCAACAGAACCAATATATATTGGGCAGGTCTATGCCAAGTTGCAGCCGCGCCTTGGTTCACTTTTCATTATGGATGGCGATCAGTTTAACAATATCGAAAAACAAGTTTTGGGCCAGTATGCTTGCAAAACCCGCTTTACGGATGTTATCCAGTGTCTTGCGGTTGATATTGGCTCCATAAAGATTAAATACGATGGGATTGAATACGTCCATTATGGGACCGAGAAGTGCATTTTCACTTCGGACGTGCTCGAGCATCACGATTTTACCACCCGGTTTGCATACCCGCCTAATTTCCTTTAAGCCTTCCACGGGATCCGGCACAGAGCAGAAAACACAGGTCGAGAGAACGGTATCGAAAGAATCGTCAGGAAAATCAAGGTGTTGGACATCCATCAGGTTAAGCTGTACTTGGCTGTGGCAATTTACAATTTTCTTCTCTGCCTTGCTCAGCATTTTTTCACTGAAATCAATCGCTGTGACCGATAAGCACTTTGGATAATATGGGATATTTTTTCCTGTTCCGACCCCAACTTCCAGTACGCGGCCTTCCAGCTGGGCCATAAGTTCCTGACGCCACTTTTTTAGCGATAGCAGTTCCATCGGCCCTTCAAAAAAGTCATAAAAATGGGCTGCACGGTTATACTTCGATTTGACCAGTTCATTCGATCGATACATATTATATCCTTATCGCTTGCGTAATTTATTTTAGTTCTGCTTTGCCGAGGATTCTTCGTACACACATGCCACCCTAATCGTAAACCTGCTGCCCCGGCCGGGCGTCGAGGCGACGGCAATCTCCCCGTGGATCTGATGCAGATTCTGCCTCGCGACATAGAGCCCTAGGCCGTCTCCGGAAGCATCATGCGCAGCGCTGCCCTTATAATAGGCGCCGAACAGGTGCTTTTGATCCTCTTCACCTATGCCAATGCCGGTATCCTCGATTTGAATCACAATGGCTTCTCCGGTCAACTCATAGGATACGGTCACTTTCCCGCCCGGCTCGGTGAATTTATACGCGTTGGTCAGGATATTGTAGATGCTTTGGCTCAACTTGTACTGATCGGTTTTTAAGACCGCCTTTTTGGAATCCAAAAGCTCCAGCGCAATTTGCTTCTTTTCAAACTGCAGCCTGAGGCCGTCCATGATTTTTTTGATCAGGCGTCCGAACTCAAACGTCGTCGCGGCGGGCGGCCGGTCTTCCTGCTCGGCATCCAGCGTTTGGCGCATATGATAGATGATGGACGAAAGATTCTCAATCTGTGCTTCACAGGTCTGCATGGTTTCCGGCGTCATGCCTATGATTCCGTCCTGCATGGCTTCCAGATGGGTTTTCAGGATGGTCAGCGGGGTCCTTGTCTGGTGAACCAGTTCATCCACCAGCCGCTTCCTGGCAACTTGCCTGAGTTTAAGCCTGGATTTCAGTTCCGCAAGGCTCTGCTGGATGACGCGGATTTCCCTGACTTTCGAAAGTGGGACATTCGAACGCTCGCCGAGATCGAGTTGAAGCGCCATATCAGCTGTCCGTGACAGATCACGGCTCATTCTCCGGCTGACGAACAGGCCGATAATAATAAGGATGGCCAGAACGATGCCGAAGGAATACAAACTGTTGCGGATCAGCGCGGCCCGGAACATCACATTGACCAGCGAATCCCCCACGGTATCATACCTTGTAATGGAAAGCCGTCCCACGACGGTTCCGTAATCCGAAAGCTGCGTGTTGTCGACCTTCTGGGAAAGACCGCCCGTTATTTGTCCCATCATTCCACCCATCGTCCCGTCTTGTGTTTCCACGCGGCTGCCAGTGTCGGCCAAAAGCCGCCCATCCGCATCATACAGCCGGATACGGGTGATGGGGTCGTTGAGATACGCCGTCAGCTGGGATATGAGCTGCTGGCCGGTGTAATTTTCATCCACGAGCGCCTTCTGCGAAAAATCCCTGATGTGGGCAAGCGCCTTGTTGTAATTGGCAGTCGTATACGTTTGAAAATAGCGGTTGATCAACGCGCTCAGTACGACCGAATTGATGCCGATGGCCAAAACAGCCGTAAGTGTCAGGATAATCAGCCATTGCCGCCTCAGTGTCATGTCCGGGCACCCCCAAACAGATAGCCCGAGCCGTATTTTGTTACAAGAATCCGGGGACTTTTAGGGTCCTCCTCAATTTTCTGTCGAATTCGCTTAATGTGGCTGTCGATACCGCGGTCATACCCTTCATACGCATCGCCGAAAGAGAGGTCGATCAACTGTTCTCTGGTCAGTACCTGCCCCTGGTGGCGAAACATGGTGGACAGCAGAGCGTATTCCGCAGACGTGATGGGGACCTCCACGTCGTTTTTGTACAGCTTCATGGTGTGCGTATGCAGGCTGAGGTCGGCACAGCGCAGCACGATTTCGTCCGTTTCATGGTAAACCCGCCGGATGAGCGCCTTCACGCGCCGCATCAGTTCTTTCAAGCTGAACGGCTTGACTACATAATCATCCGCGCCGCAGTCAAACCCTTTCAGGCGATCGACTTCTTCCTGCTTGGCCGTCAGCATGATAACCGGAACATCCGAAACTTTCCGGATCTCCCGCAGCACTTCAAATCCGTCGATTCCCGGCATCATCACATCCAATAGGATCAGATGGGCGGGATGCCGGGCAAACAGCTCCAATGCCTCAAAGCCATCCTTTGCAGGGATGGGGACATACCCCACGGCATCGATATACTTCGATACGATTTCGCGTATTTCACGGCTGTCTTCCGCGATCATCACCTGATATTGCATGCTTCCACCCCGCCTTCATTTTATCACGCCGGCGAGGCGCGTGTCCACGTCGGGCTACTTTTCAAGTGTTTTCTCCACTTTCAGATACTCTTCCTCGCTTATTTCCCCTTTTACATACCGCAGTTTCAACGTTTCCAGTGCTTCGGCAGATAAATGCGTGCGCCCCGCTTTTTTCAGGACACGCAGCACGACAATAACTGCCACAACAGCCAATATCACAATGGCCGCCAGCATAACGAAGCCGCCGATCCCGAAAAACGATCCGGCTCCATATCCATAGCATCCCCTGAAATTTCCATAAAGCCTTGTGAACATCATGATGAAGTCCTCCTTTTATGACTGTGACCGACTTGCAGTCAAACATTGCTTTTTTATATCCTGAGCGTTTTCAATAGCCGTGCATAGGTTTCCTCGTCGATCTCCCCGGCGGCCAGACGCTTCTTCAACAGTTCCTCGGCGCTCGACTCCCGCTGGAAAACGGATTTGACTGCCCCTTCACGTTGGAGAAAATAATAACCGATTACCACCAGGGCGATCATAATGATCAGCATCATAGCAAATGACTCCTTTTGTATTTCTGTAACCAGAGTTTACGCCCCGATTGTGGCAGAAATATGTCCGGCTTTCGCTTGCCTGCAGCACTGATTAATTTATATTGAAATCTTCATTAAATCTTCACAGGACACTGATACGATAAAGGCAACTTGAGAACCGCTCTGATAATCTGTATTTGGGAGTGATAACATGGCTCAAACTTGGATTCGAAAAACATTGTGGATTCAGGGAATGATCGTGGACACCAGCGCGGATCGGTTGGAAGACGCTCTGAACAATATCGACGGCGTGATGGACGCAAAATCCAGTTTTCTGGATAGTAATGTTGAATTTTCCTATACGCCCGAAAAAGTGAGCCTCAAATCGCTCCGGAAAACCATCAGAGACCTCGGCTTCACCGCCTCAGCCACTCCTCCGGCACCCGTTGTGCGAACGCCGTCCCGCATCGTACAGGAAGAATGGCATCTCACCGAGGCTGCTCCCGCGCCGCGTTCGTATACAGGCACGCTTATGCGAAAAGTGCTCAAAATAGGCGGCATGACCTGCATCAACTGTGAAATGCGCATTGAGAACAGGCTCAAAAAAATGGCCGGCATCCATGAGGTAAAAGTCAGCTATGCCGATGCTACCGCTAAAGTAGGCTACGACCCGCGCATCACGTCCCTTAGCAAAATCATCGAGGTAATCGAGAAACTCGATTATCAAGTGGAAAACAATCCTCGGAATCTGAACGTTCTGATTGATGGAAAGCAACCTGAGAGCAGCGGTAAATTTTCCATCAATCAGTTGCTCGGAATCGGTATCATCCTTCTGGCAGGATACCTGATCATCAAAAACACAGTTGGATTCAATTTCATTCCGAACATCTCGCAGAATATGGGGTATGGCATCCTCTTTGTGGTGGGCCTGATCACGTCGCTCCACTGCGTTGCCATGTGCGGAGGCATCAACCTCTCACAATGTGTGTCCAAGCAAGCAACCGATGCGAAAGCAACCAAATTTACAAAATTGAAACCCAGCCTGCTGTATAATGCCGGTCGCGTCATCTCCTATACGATCGTCGGCGGTATCGTCGGCGCGCTCGGCTCGGTTGTCAGCTTCTCGGGCACCGCAAAAGGCATCGTCGCCATCCTCGCGGGCGTTTTCATGGTGATCATGGGCATCAACATGCTGGGCATTTTCCCCTGGCTGCGGCGGTTCACCCCGCATATGCCGAAAATCTTCGGCAGCAAAATCCACGCAAGCAGCGGATCGCACAGTCCCTTTTTTGTGGGACTATTTAACGGCCTGATGCCCTGTGGGCCGCTGCAGGCCATGCAGATCTATGCACTGGGTACGGGCAGTTTCGCCAAAGGCGCCCTTTCAATGTTCGTTTTCAGTTTGGGCACGGTTCCTTTGATGTTTGGCTTTGGCGCAATCAGCTCTTTACTGAGCAGCAAATTCACGCATAAAATGATGAAGGTCAGTGCCGCGCTTGTTATCATCCTTGGTATCGTCATGCTCAACCGGGGCTTTTCCCTTTCGGGTTTCGACCTGGTCAGTGCCCTCACGCCAAAATCCGCAGGTACGAGCTCCGGCATTGTTGCCACCGTAAACGGCAACGAGCAGGTCGTGACGATGAAGCTTCAGGCGGGAAGCTACATGCCGTTTACCGTTCAGAAAGGGATTCCGGTCAAATGGGTCGTCCAGGCAGACGCCAACTCCCTAAACGGCTGCAACGGCACGATCACCGTGCCTCGATACAACATTTCCAAGACATTGCAGCCCGGCGACAATGAGATTGATTTTACGCCGCAGCAAACCGGCACGATCACATACACCTGTTCGATGGGCATGATTAGCAGCACCATTGCGGTGGTCGATGATCTGTCAAAGGTATCAGCCAGTCCTGCATTGACGGATACCGGATCTGGCACCTCATCGGGTACCTCCAGTACGGCTGACAACAACGCCACGGGAAATGTCGGCGTGGCAAAAATCAATGATAACGAGCAAGACGTGACAGTGACCGTAAATAGCGGAGGATATTCGCCATCCATTCTCGTATTGCAGAAGGGTGTTCCGGCCAAAATAAAATTCAATCCCAAACAGCTGACCGGCTGCAACAACTATGTCATTTTCCCGGAATTGAACGGGCAAATCAATTTGAAATCCCAAACGGAGACGCCGCTGATCACACCGAAGTCCGATTTTACGTTTCGATGCGGAATGGGCATGCTGAACGGCTATGTCAAAGTAGTGGACGACCTCAAAAATATAGATCTAAACACCATTCAAAAAGAAGCGCAAAGCTCGATTCCAGCCAATACCATGCCCGGATGTAAAATGGGTCAAAATCCATAAGGCCAGTTTTCACTATGTAAAAATCGTTATGAAACCATACTATTTTTCCAAGGAGAGTGATCATATGATTCAAAAAGAATCGCTTAAAATAGCGGGCATGTCTTGCGCGGCCTGCGCGGCCAGGATAGAAAAAGGACTGAGCAAGCTGGAGGGCGTCCGCTCGGCGAACGTCAATTTTGCAATGGAACGAGCCGCCGTGGAATTCGATGATGCGCTGGCGGACAAAGGAAAACTGGAGGGTGTGGTCGAAAAGCTCGGCTACACCGTCATCCGGGACGCAGAGGCGACGGACAGCAAGGTGACGCTGAACATCACTGGCATGTCCTGCGCCGCCTGCGCCGCGCGCATCGAGAAAAAACTGAGCAAACTTGGCGGCGTCAGCAACGCCAATGTCAATTTTTCCACGGAAAAAGCCACGGTGGAATTCGACCCTTCCGAAATCAAGCCCTCCGAGCTGATCAAAGCGGTCGAATCCATCGGGTACGGCGCACAGAAAGCGGAAGATGTGTCGCAGGACCGTGAAAAGGAGATCCGGGATAAGGAGATCCGGACGATCAAATGGACGCTGATTGCCTCCATTATCCTGAGTTCTCCCCTCGTGCTGGCGATGATTCTGAACATCGCCCGCGTGGATGTCCCGCTTTTGCGGTTTTTGCACGACCCGTATTTCCAACTGATCATCGCGACGCCCCTCCAGTTCATCATCGGCTTTCGCTTTTATAAGCACGCGTTTTATGCGCTCCGATCCAAAAGCGCCAATATGGATGTGCTAATCGCTATGGGCACCTCTGCGGCCTATTTTTTTAGCCTGTATAACGTATTTTTTGAACCGGTGAAAATGGGCGGCATGAAGGACCTCTACTTTGAAGCAGCCGCCGTGATCATTACGCTGATCCTGCTCGGAAAATATCTGGAAGCTGTTGCCAAAGGAAAGACCTCGGAAGCCATCAAAAAACTGATGGGCCTGCAGGCAAAAACCGCCAGAGTAATCCGCGACGGTGTGGAGGCCGACATTCCCATTGAAGACGTGGAGATCGGCGACGTGGTCGTCGTCCGCCCTGGAGAGAAAGTCCCGGTCGACGGCAAAATCGTGGAGGGCAATTCCTCTATCGACGAATCCATGCTGACCGGCGAAAGTCTGCCTGTAGAGAAAAAAGCCGGCGATCTGTGCATCGGCGCGACGATCAACAAATTCGGAACGTTTCAATTTGAGGCGACCAAAATCGGCAAAGACACGGTCCTTTCCCAGATTGTGAAGATGGTGGAGGACGCGCAGGGTTCCAAAGCGCCTATCCAGAAGATCGCCGACAAGGTCGCGGGCGTGTTCGTGCCGGCGGTGATCGGCATCGCTCTGGTGACATTCCTCGTTTGGTTCCTGACGACGGGCGACCTGACAAAAGCCATTGTCAGCGCAGTAGCGGTGCTGGTCATCGCCTGCCCCTGCTCGCTGGGCCTCGCCACGCCGACGGCCATCATGGTCGGCACCGGCAAGGGCGCGGAAAACGGCATCCTCATCAAGGGCGGCGAGCATCTCGAACGCGCTTACAAGATCAACGCTGTCGTGCTCGACAAGACCGGCACCATCACCAAGGGTAAGCCGGAAGTGACGGATATTCTGACACTTGGACAATTGGATCAAACGGAAGTGACAAGGCTTGCGTCCGTAACGGAGAAAAATTCCGAGCATCCGCTTGGCGCGGCCATTTATGAATATGGCAAGGAATCGCTTCAGGCCGTTTTGGACCCGGACTCTTTTGAGACGATCCCAGGCCGCGGCGTAGCAGTTGTGTTTGAGGGCAGATCTATCCTGTTGGGGACCCGCAAGCTGATGGCCGAGCGGAACATTGACCTCGGCAATGTGAACACGACGATGGAAGCTCTGGAGGACGACGGAAAGACCGCTATGCTGATGGCGGTGGACGGCGCAATGGAAGCCATTATCGCCGTTGCCGATACCTTAAAAGAGCATTCCAGGGAAGCAATCGAAGACCTGCAAAAAATGGGCGTTGACGTTTACATGATCACCGGTGATAACCGGCGGACAGCGCAGGCAATCGCCCGGCAGGTAGGTGTCGGCAATGTTCTCGCCGAAGTGCTCCCGGAAAATAAAGCGGAGGAAGTTGAAAAGCTGAAGAAGGCCGGCAAAATCGTGGCAATGGTGGGAGACGGCATCAACGATGCGCCGGCTCTTGCCACGGCGGACATCGGCATGGCGATCGGCACCGGCACAGACGTTGCCATCGAAGCCGCCGACATCACGCTGATGCGGGGCGACCTGCGCACCATTCCCGCCGCGATCCGTCTTTCCAAAAAAACGATGCGGAAAATCAAGCAAAACCTGTTCTGGGCGTTTTTCTATAACGTGATCGGCATCCCGTTTGCCGCGTTCGGCTTTTTGAATCCGATGATTGCGGGCGGTGCCATGGCGTTCAGCTCCGTCTCGGTCGTGTCGAACTCCCTGAGTCTGAAACGTTATCAGCCGAATAAGAAAAGCGGAAAACACCGGAAACAAGGCGCCATTTCCCAGCCGGTGGAAGTGAACAGACCAGCGGCGGTGCAACCGCAACTGCCGAGCGATCTTCAATCTGAGAAACTGGCCGAGCTGGAACGAGCCAACCGGGAACTGCGGCAAAAAGTGAGCGAACTGGCCGGGAAAGCGAATGAAGCGGTTCAGTTGAAAACCCAGATCGCCGACGTCCTGATTGAAACGCAAAAAGTGGCCGAGGCCATGCTTGCGGAAACAAAAAGGCAGGCTGAAGAAGAGAAAGCAGCGCTCCAACCCCAAATTGAGGAGGAAAAGGAAAAACTTTTCCGCCTAAAAGAAATGGAAGCACAGCTAAGCGGCGAACTCCTTGAAAAAATAAAGGCATATGAATTTCAACTGGAACAATTTATCCAGGTGGATACTTCTGTCGGCAAATAGTCCGGCGGTATCAATAGCCCCAGGTTTAACAACCTGTTGGCAAACAATTCATTTGGGAGGTCTATTCAAATGTCTAAAGAAGTTAACACACTCAATGTCGATGGGATGTCTTGCAGCCATTGCGAGCATGCGGTCAAAACGGCAGTCGGCGCATTGCCAGGCGTTGGCAAAGTCACGGTTGACCTGGAGGGGAAAAAAGTCGCGGTCGAGCGTGACCCGGAAAAAGTCACTTTGGAACAGATCAAAGCGGCTATTGAGGATCAGGGCTACGACGTGGTAGACTGACCGCGTCATCTGTATTATACTATATGAAATATGAAAAGACAGAAGTCCTAAGAGGGCTTCTGTCTTTTCACACCGATCGGGTGATACTATGTATGCAAATGCAAGGCATATTCTTGTCGTGGACGATGAGCCCAAAATTGTGGATGTCGTGAAATCCTACCTGGAAAACAGCGGATACACCGTCAGCGAAGCGTATTCCAGCAAAGAGGCCTATGCCAGATTTGAGGCTGAGCATCCGGATTTGATCATTCTGGATTGGATGCTGCCGGACATCACGGGGGAAGAAGTATGCCGGAAACTCCGTCAAGTTTCCAAAGTGCCGGTCGTCATGCTGACAGCCAGAGTGGAAGAAGAGAATATCCTGCAGGGGTTTGGCTTTGGCGCGGACGATTATGTGACAAAGCC
This sequence comes from Ethanoligenens sp., assembly GCF_047718355.1. NCBI lineage: Bacteria > Bacillati > Bacillota > Clostridia > Eubacteriales > Oscillospiraceae > Ethanoligenens > Ethanoligenens sp. The sequence continues at coordinate 2,540 of NZ_JBDNLG010000073.1, read as the reverse complement.
ATTCAGCCCGAGGCAACTTGTCGCAAGGGTTGAAGCTGTATTGCGCCGTACGGAAAATGATCAACCAACTGTATTGACTTTTAATCATGGCAAATTGATGATCGACCTTTCCAGCATAGAAGTTAAAAAAGACGGAACCATTGTCTCTCTCACACCTAATGAATTCAAAGTTCTAAGTGTCCTGGCTTATCACCCAAAAAAAGTTTTCACGCGCGAAGAATTGATTGAATTAACAATGGGAAATCATTTTGAGGGACTGGATCGAATCATTGATACGCATGTGAAGAACATTCGGCAAAAGATTGAATCAGATTCAAAAAACTTCCAGTATATTTTGACGGTTCATGGCATGGGCTACAAGTTCGGAGGGAACTAAGATGACATTCGGTCTGCGCACCAAATTATCGCTTGCTTATGCGGCTTTAGCCCTTCTGCTTGTTGGAATTATCAGCCTGTTTGTCAATTATTTTTTTAAAATTCAATTTAATGATTATGTGATTGCGCAACAAAAACAATCGAGTCAAAACATTGTGAACCTTGTCGAAAAACAATATGACGCCTCAAATGATGCATGGAATGTGAGCGCAATTGAAAACATCGGCATGAGCGCACTTGACCAGGGAATCATATTAAAGGTGAAAGACCTTAACGGAAAAGACGTATGGGACGCAACGGTTCATAATAATGGCCTTTGCATGCAGATGCTGTCACAGATGGCGCAGTATACGCAGAAATACAATCCCACCTTGAAGGGTGGATATGTCCAGACCGGCTATGATCTTACAAATGATTTCCAAAAAATCGGTCAGGCGGACGTTGGATATTATGGTCCTTATTTTTACACAAGCAACGATGTAAGTTTCTTAAATAGAGTCAATACCATTTTGGTCATAGTCGGCATAGCCTCCCTTGCTCTTGCATTTTTATTAGGAGCAATAATGTCCAGAAGGCTCAGCAGGCCGATTTCTAAAGCCATCGAGGCCGCCTCGGAAATATCCAGGGGCAATTTCAAGCAAAGAATCAAAGAACAATCGACGACACGCGAGATCAAGCAATTGACAGCTACAGTCAACGATCTGGCTGATTCCTTGGAGAAACAGCAACAGCTGCGAAAAACAATGGCAGCGGACGTCTCGCATGAGCTTCGCACGCCGCTTGCGAGTCTGCAAAGCTCGCTTGAGGCAATCATTGACGGTATTTGGGAGCCAAGCAGAGAAAGGCTTGAAAGCTGCCATGAGGAAATTCTACGCATCAATCGGCTTGTCGGCGATCTGGAAAAATTGGAACGGGCTGAAGCAGAAAATACGATGCTGAATATGACCGAGCTCAATTTATCGGAGCTGGCTCAACATATCGTTCATAACTTTGAAACCGACTTCTTCAAAAAAAGCGTTAAACTAAATTTTGTTTGTGATTCGGTGGCTGTCAAGGCTGACAGGGACAAAATCAGCCAAGTCATCATAAATCTCCTTTCCAACGCACTCAAATATACGCAAAAAGGCGGGCGTGTCGAGCTACAGGTGAGAGACAATGGACGGTCGGCCAAGCTGATCGTAAGCGATACTGGCAATGGAATTTCCCAAGATGACATTCCCAACATATTTGAACGGCTTTACAGGGCGGATAAATCACGGAACCGGGTTACAGGCGGCTCCGGGTTGGGTCTTACGATCACAAAAGCGATCATCGAAGCACATAAGGGAAGCATCAGCGTAAGCAGCGAACTGGACAAAGGAACGGCGTTCACGGTATCTCTGCCAAAAAGCAGAGGATAAGGCACCTTCAGAAGAAAGTGATTTTACCTCCTCTTCAATTGTGCGTGCAATGCTATGTTGTAATCGTAACGCCGTATCGCCTCACACATAAAATGTATCTGCCGTTTTTAAATTTATGTGACGCGTTCCTAACGAAATACATGAAATGGCATACTCTATGGTCTTTCCATATTTATACTTACCTCTATTCATAAATCTCCATCAAATCTTCACTTTTCTATCCTATAATAGCATCAGCATAAAAAACAATGAAGGAGCGATGTTGTATGAATTGCTGTAACCACGATTCCGGTCATTCGAATGGCGATAATCAAAATGGAAAAAAGGGTCATGCTGGCGGACACATCGGTCATTTGTTGATGATGGCGTTATGCTGTGGGGCACCGTTGATTCTTCTACTGGTGATTCCTTTACTTGGAACGAGTCTGCCGGGTGTAAAAGCTGTGTTACTGTTCATTCTGCCTTTTATTTGCCCGATCATGATGATTGGAATGCTGCCGATGATGTTTATGCGTCGAAAACACGATGATAACCACCATCAAGAAGTACATGTGCATGAGGACGAACAGTTAGGTGTGCCCGAAAAAAGACGTCTAAACTGAGATTGACTATTTTCAATCATTTGAGCTTCATGGAAACAGGTATTCATAAGTTGTTTCGAATAAATTCCAATTTGAATAATAAACAAACATTATGAGGCAGGTCTTCGGCAAAGCAGCCGTAGACCTGTCTCATTTCAAATATGAAGATAAATCATTTATATAT
>NZ_JBDNLG010000072.1:0-14856 GCF_047718355.1 Ethanoligenens sp. | reverse complement strand
TGTATATTGTGTACAATATGTGATAGATGTCAGGGGAAGCGTTTTGGGCTATATTGAATATACGGGAACAAGTGCGTGATTATGCCCCTAATCTTTTTGATAAAGTTCCTACATAACATTCGTAAAAATGTTCATTAGGCTCATTAGGCATGGATAGCCGTTGTGTATCGGTTTATATGATGTTGGTTCTTACAAAACCGGAATGAGCTCATAGACACCCAGCGCAGCGATGGCGATTCCAGCAATTAATGGAGCAAAGCGCCCCAGCAGGCGGGAAGCCCAGTTTTTGCCGATCAGGCATCCGATAAAGATGGCTGCCAAGCTGAAAAAGGTGGTGCATAAAGTGGTGAGCAGGATGTCGACACCCGCAATGCTGGCTCCAAGGCCGAGACCGGCGTTATTGATTGTCAGCGCGAAGGCCAGAATTGTTGCTTCCCGTAAATCGATGCTGCCGTTTGCATCGGCATCGGCTTTTTCCGGAGCATCCAGCAACTCGCTCAAATGGATGCCGTTACTGTGCCGTGGTTTGGAGGGCTTGGATGGCTTGGCACACAAGGCGCCTTTTATACTCCAGATACCGATGCCAATCAGCAGCAGACTGCCGATTATGTCGGCGATGGAGTGCGGTAGAAACCGGCCAATCCAAACGCCCACTGTCATAAACAGCAAGGTGCCCCCGCCGGAGATACCGGCAATCAGCAGATTGGGAATAGGACCGATCTGAATTTTTCGCATCCCATAAGTAATGGCGACTGTGAAATTATCGAGGTTTGCCGAGAGTGCAAAAAGAAAGATTGCTAAATAACCCATTAGAACCACCTTGTCTTCACGGTTTTGCCCGAAAGCAGCGGGAGAGCTGGAGCAAAACGTTGGATTTCAGAACATGACAGTGCTTCCATAGGCCAATGGCACAGAAGCTCCTTGTTCATCCTATTGTGAATTCGCATCCGTGTGACAGGTGCATGAGATGGCTCTTTCCATACGGGTGTAAAAATATGCAGCATGTTGGTTTGCGTGCATAGCGAAAATAGTATATAATGGAATGCGGTTTGCGACATTTGGCCTGGCATGGAAAAATATTGCTGATGCCGCATGGCAAGGCGGAATATAAGGAGGGGTCATCATGCTGAAACTGGTGGCGGCGGATATGGACGGTACGCTGCTCAACAGCCGACGGGAACTTTCGCCAAGATTGTTTCCTGTTTTGCAGAAATTGTTCGACAAAGGCGTGCGGTTTGCCGTGGCGAGCGGGCGGCAGTATTATAATCTACTGCATCTGTTTGAGCCAGTCCGGGACAAAATCTCCTTTATTTCGGAAAATGGCGCAATGGTCGTCGACCGTGGGCGGACTTTATGGGTGAGCGAGTTGCCCTCGAAACAGGTTGCGGCGGTGCTGGACGCCATCCATCGGACAGATGGCGTGCTGCCGGTGCTGTGCGGGGAGAAAAGTGCTTATACGGAAGCGGATGATCCCTTTTTTGTGGAAAATGTGGAGATGTACTATTCGCGCTATCAGCGAGTGGCGAATGTGATGGACGCGGAGCGGCAGGATCGTATTTGCAAGATTGCCGCGTTTGACATGAAGCAGGCGGAAACAGGTGCCTATCCGCTGCTGCAGCCGTTTGGCGGGGCACTGAATGTCTGTCTCTCCGGCAGCCATTGGGTGGATGTGATGAATCCCAATGTAAACAAAGGGGAGGCCATCCGCGTTTTTCAAAAAGAATATGGCATCGCACCCGACGAGTGTATGGCGTTTGGCGATTATCTCAACGATTACGAAATGCTGCAAGTTTGCGGGGAGAGCTATGCGATGGCCAATGCACATCCCAAGCTTAAGGGAGTCAGCCGCCACATAGCCAAATCGAATGACGAGGACGGCGTGGTGGAGGCCCTTTGCGAAGCGTTTGATATACGGGTTTAATGGTAGATGCTTTAAAATTGTCTCAATATTGTATGATGGTTTTGATGGGTTAAAGCCATGTGCTAGACCTAACAAATCTGGATTTTAGCATATTGTTAAACAGATAATGGATAAAAAGCTTGTTGCATGGGAAAGAGCAGCGATGAGGATGAAAAAGATGAAAGAGGTATTTACTTTATGGAAATAGGAGAAAATTTTTTTAGGAAGATAGTGCAATTACCCATTAAAGATTTTGTAAAACAGTGCATTAAATACCGCTATCTTTTGGCGCTGATACTGTTTGTAATCCTGACTGTCTGTAAAGTAAACGGTAGTTCTATCAGTATGTGGAACAATTATATCCCATCAGATTCCCCCAGTTCTGTGCTTTTAGGGAAAGCCAGAGCAATACGCAGTGATGAGTGGCTTGTACAGACACCATATGATCTTGCGCAGGACAACAGCGACACGCCTTATTCTGTTGTCAATGGGAATATCACGATGTCCGGTCAGAATATGATCGTTTCTTATGGGTCGGCAGTATGGGATATTTCTACGTTGGCAAAACCGCTGATGTGGGGGTTTTTGCTGTTTGGTTCTTCATATGGTCTTGCATGGTACTGGAATCTGAAACTTCTGCTGATGCTTCTGCTTTCGTTTGAACTCTGCATGATGATTACCCGACGGAATCAGCTAATATCGGTGCTGGGATCGTTTTGGATCGCCTTTTCTCCGGCAATACAATGGTGGTTCATGCAGCATGTGGGGGATATTGTCTTTTACATGGAAGCACTTGTGGTGCTGTTTTACACATTCTTTCGGTATTTTAATCGGCCGGCTGTTAAGATTGCATGCGCTGTGGGATTTGGATTGTCTTGTGTGGGCTATGCCTTAACACTCTATCCGGCGCTGCAAGTGCCTCTGGGCTATTTGACGCTGTTGCTGTTGATCATGGTGTTTATAGGGTTTCGTAAAAAAGTAGTCTTTTCCTATAGGGACTATATACTGATAAGCTGTGCGGCTATTATGGCACTTGGCATTCTACTGCATGTCTATCTGATTTCTAAGGATGCAATTGCGGCAATTGTCAACACATCTTATCCGGGTCACCGAGTCAGTACCGGAGGAGAGGGTCTGCCATACAGCATCAATGTGTTTTTGACCAACGTGTTTTTACCGTTCAAAGATATTCCGCCTGCAATTTCCAATAATTGCGAGAGCAGTAGTTTTTATAATTTTTTGCCGGCTGTTTTGCTGGCAATACCATTTTTGGTGAAGCATCATGCGCGGCATTTGCGCTTTGGCATTTCGTTGTCGGTTTTTTCACTGCTTTGTATTGCGTATAATTATCTGCATGTGCCGGTTTGGTTTGCAAAGATTACGCTGCTGTCTTATGTTACTGCGCACATTGGTTTGGCATATGCATTTTCTGCGATGCTACTTAGTATTTGGGCATTGTCGGAACTTTGCCGTCTGGCTGCCTCACATCGTATAAGCCCTTGGCTGGCAAGTGTTTTCTGTGCGGGCATTGCGGGATTTTATTTCCTTTCGGTTTATGATACGCAGTTAAAGGCTTATGTGCGGCTGCGGTATTATATTGCCTTCATTTTGGTTCTGCTTGTTCTCAATTATCTTTTGCTGCGAGGTTTGAAGTGGCTTTTCTCTGTGGTTATGTTTGGGGTGGTAATGGTGTCCGGTACCACGGTTAATCCGATCAATGTTGGTCTTGGCGGAACTTTTCATAGCGAGTTGACGGTACAGATCCGCAAGATCCGCGATAGTGACCGCAATGCGAATTGGATCGCTAACAATAATTCATGTATGGGAAGTTTCCTGCAAGCAACTGGTGTAAGGGATCTGGACGGCATCAATTTTTATCCCGACATGAAAAAGTGGACACTGATAGACCCTAAAAGGAAATATATATCCACCTACAACCGATATGCACATATAAATGTGCAGTTGACAAAAGATCCTACTAGTTTTTCGTTATTGCAGATGGATAGTATTCAGGTTTCTTTGAATGTTGACGACTTGCAGAAGTGGCAGGTCAAATATCTGCTGACCACGTCCACATTGGAAGCTTTTGACGATGCAGAAGTACAGTTTTTGCGTGTTACGCCTCAGACTGTCAATGGTTATTATATTTACCAAACAGTTTACCGATAAGTGTCTTTTCGATTTTTGGTCAGAAAAGAAGCCTGCCTTTCAAAGCGCGGTAAATGAATTTGCACGAGTCATCGCAAACGCATTATATCTTGACGCATCTAATGTGTTATCTTATAATGAGGATGATATTCAGGGAATGGGCCTGTTCATGGGGCAGACTATTAAAGAAATGTACAATGACTCCTTTGAACAACGTGGATATCTTGCCTCTTTGATTCAAGGAGTTTGGGCGATTATACATCATTTTCCTTGTGGTTTTCACCATTGTGTATTGGTCGATTTGGAATGATTGGTGTGCAAGGTAGATGCTTTATACCTGTTGCTTTGATGGCGCTGCTTTTACTGGCAAACCGTTTTGCTATGTACTTTGGGGTATTTTGAAAAAATGAATATGTGGTTTGATAGGGCTGATGGTGTTCCTGTTGTGGCAAGCTCGAATATATTCATTTTTATATTTTTTGAGATTTTAGAGTACCTGAGGATTTTGTTTGAAAGACATGGTCATTAGAAGCTACCATGCCGTGTTTTAAAGCAACTGTTGTGGCGGATAAAACGCAAAAATGTTTTTTGGAGAGGATGTAAATTTTGAAAATTGCCATTTTGATTCCTTGCTATAATGAAGAACTGACGATTGCGAAGGTAATTAAGGATCTTCATAGAGTGCTTCCAGATGCGGAAATATATGTTTACGATAATAATTCGAAAGATAAAACAGCCAATATCGCACGGGAGAACGGTGCAATCGTCCGTCAAGAACCGAGGCAGGGAAAAGGGAATGTGGTGCGCAGCATGTTCCGCGATGTTGAGGCGGACTATTACATTATGATTGACGGGGATGACACATATCCCGCAGAATTTGCTTCCGAATTGTTGGAACCGTTGATCAGCGGGGAAGCGGATATGACAATTGGGGACAGACTATCCAATGGAACGTATAGAGCCGAAAACAAACGCCCATTTCATGATTTTGGAAACAATCTGGTTAAATCTCTCATTGGACGTTTGTTTAAGAACGATATCAATGATATTATGACTGGTTATCGAGGCTTTAATCGTTACTTTGTCAAAACCATGCCCATCTTAAGCGGTGGCTTTGAGATTGAAACGGAAATGAGTATTCATGCGCTTGATAAAAAATTCCTGATTAAGGAAATCCCGATTACCTATCGGGATCGACCCGAAGGGAGTACTTCTAAGCTAAATACCTATTCGGATGGCATTCGGGTTTTGGGTACAATTTTAACCTTGTTCAAAGACTTTAAGCCGTTACCGTTTTTTTCTATTGTGGCGCTTGTGACATTTTTACTCGGTGTCTTAGTTGGTTTACCGGTCATCAGCGAATTTATCCAGCTGCATTATATCTACAAAGTCCCGTCCGCCATTTTGGCATTGGGGCTGGTGCTTGTTTCCGTTATGCTGGTTTTGAACGGTCTTGTACTGGATACACTCGTGAAAATGAACCGCAAGGACTATGAATTATATCTGAATCGTTACCGTTATCTCTAAGTGTGAGGCCCAGGGCAGGCAAATTGTTTACTTCTTTATGAAAATGAAGTATACTGATTTAAACAGAGCAGCAAAACGCAGAGAGTCTAAATTGTTTGCTGTTTGGCAAGTCTCATTTTGCTCGATATCGCATGACGGTCGTTTTTTAGAGAAAAAGTAATGGGTTTGTAATAAAAGTGTAACCATCGGCGGCGAGAGTGGTGCTATAATTTGTGTTAGGAAATAATGTTGCCGCGTTCTGTCGGCAAATTTCCCGATTACATTGTCCCTCTATTTTTTTCGTGCCGGTTTTAACCGGTATTTTTTTTTGCTTTTTCATGACAGCGGAGTGTATGCGCTGCTGATTTGTGTTCGGCATTGCGGTGTTTGGAAGCAGTTTTTGAGAACAGGGCAGGAGATGGCGACAAACAGAAAGGATGGCGCGCTTGCGGTACGGTTCAAAATGGCTTCTGGGTTGCCTTATGCTTTTTCTGACAGTGACGCTGTCAGGATGTACGGTGGTGTCCACCGATGTGACGGCACTCATGAATCCGCCAAAACTTACAAAGCAGCAGCAGGCCATTGAGCAGACGCTTACCAATGCGCTGGGTGGCGCGCAGCACACCTTGAAACATCCGCGCAACGGCAATTACCGGTCTTCCTTTGTTCTGCACAGCTTTGACCATGGACTTTCGACTTCGGCGCTCGCGTTCTATACATCATCCAAGGAAAAAACCGGCACACACGTAATGGTGATGAAGGAAACTAATAAAAAGTGGCAGGAAGTATGCGACATCAGCGGAGACGGTAACGAAGTCGACCAAGTTATGTTTGGAGATTTTGACGGCAATGGAACGGATGAGCTGGCCATTGGGTGGACGTCATTTACCAGCACAGACATGGTGCTGGGCATCTATGCATTTCATGGTAACAAATATGAAAAGATATATCCGGATACCTACACGGAGATGACGCGCGTCAGCATGACCGGCAGCAATAAGGATGAATTGTTGCTGCTCAAACTCGATAGTGCCAATAAGAAAGCAACCGCGTCGCTTGTAGGTGCGGTCGCCGGTTCCATCGGGACAATCAGCCAGACGCCTCTCGACAGTACGGTTACCGGTTACGCAGGCCTCTATCCCACGGAGGAAGACGGCTCCCCAGCGGTGCTGATTGACAGCCGCAAAGGGACGAAGACGATGGTTACGGAAATGGTGCTGTGGAAAAACGGCACGCTAACATCTCCGCTTTATGATGCGGACAAAAAAACAGCTTCGGCGGAAACACTGCGGGAGATTCCCATTGCCTGTCAGGATGTAGATAACGATGGCACCATGGAGATTCCGGAACCCGTAGAGATGCCCGGTTATGAAGATATTTATAGTGGAAAAACGACGGACAAAATCTGGGAAGTGCGGTGGATGGACTGGAAAAATAACGCATTGACACAAAAATTGTGCTCGGTCATCAATAGTACCGAGGGCTATACCTTTATCTTGCCGGATAATTGGGATAACGGTGTACAAAATGTCACCGTCATGCGGGAAAACGGCGACGCCGACTGGGCGTTTTATGAATGGAACCCCGTGACGCGGCAGGTTGGCCTCCGTTTGTTTGATATTATGGCATATGCAAGCGATGTGTGGGATACAATGGATGCAAATTCTTCGTTGCAGCGTGTGACGGAAAGTGACGGGATGGTGTATGCCTATCAGCCAAATCCGGCGGGTGTGGGCAGCCCATATTATCTGGACATTGGGGCAGTGCGCCAGCACTTTAAGCTGATTGACTGAATGAGGCCCCAAAGAAGATGAAGACCTCCGGTTTGGCGTATCAGATCGATAGATAGGGGGAGTTTGTGTGCCAAAGACAATTTTAGTGGTGGAAGACGAGCAGGCTATCCGCGAATTTGTGATTATCAATCTCAAGCGTGCGGGCTATGAGGTGTTGGAGGCAGAAACAGGGGAAACAGCGATTAAGCTGTATGACACACATGCGGACGAAATCTGCGTCGCTTTACTGGATATCATGATGCCGGGAATGGACGGGTTTGCCGTCTGCCGCAAGCTGCGTGAAAAAAGCAAAACGGTGGGCATCATTATGCTGACTGCACGCACGCAGGAAATGGATAAAGTCGGCGGGCTGATGATCGGGGCGGACGATTATGTAACCAAGCCGTTCAGCCCGTCGGAATTGGTCGCGCGGGTGGACGCGCTTTATCGCCGCCTGAACCTTGATGCCGGCGGAGCAAATGATGAACATGGGATTGTGTCAGGTGATTTTGTTTTAAATACCAAGAGCCGCACTTTTTACCGGCATGGCCAACCCATTGAATTGACACAGATGGAGTATCAGATTATCAAGTTTTTTATGGAGAATCCCAATGCCGCTCTTTCACGCGGAGATATCCTCAACCATGTGTGGGGCGAGGATTATTTTGGTGAACTCAAGATTGTTGATGTCAATATCCGCCGCCTGCGCATGAAAGTAGAAGAGGACCCCTCCCATCCCCGTCATATCCTGACGGTGTGGGGATTCGGATATAAATGGAGCAAAGGGGAAACCGTGTGAGTTTGCGGGCTGTTTTTGGCGGACGGCAGGAGCGTTATCCATGAAAATCAAGCAAGTATTTATTTTTAAAGGCATTACCAGACGGTGGGTTTTCAATAGCATGGGCATTATCATTGCCATCCTCGGCATCGTCTGGATTGCTTTTGCCTTTGCTGTGCATAGCTACTACTATAATACCGTACAAAGTTATCTCACTACCGAGGCCCGGGTGTGTGCAACGCAGTTCACGCGGGATTTAGACCCGCAAACGCCGGATTTCTATACTACCGCGAAGGATTTTGTGGATGGATTTTCCGATAAAGATAACATGGAACTGCTCATTTTGAATAAAAAGGGCGATATTCTGTTGACATCCAGCGATTTTCTGCCAGACCACAAGCTGTCTATGCCGGACTTTGCGCAGGCAAATGCGTCGTCGCAGGGTATTGGTAATTGGATGGGGGTGAACGCGTCCACCGGTGAAAAGGTAATGGCAGTCACGAGTATCCTGCGCGACACACAAGGCAAAGTGCTGGGCGCCGCGCGTTACGTGGTTTCACTTTCACAGGTGGACTGGCAAATCGCTCTGTTTTCACTCATCAGCGGGGTCGTTTGTCTCTCGATTATTCTGTTTGTGCTGTTTTCTGGGATGTATTTCATCAATTCTATTGTGGTGCCGGTTCGTGAAGTGACTGCTATGGCAGGGCGCATTGCCTCTGGTGATTACAATGCCCGCATTGGCAAGAGCTATGATGACGAAATCGGTGAACTTTGCGATACGATCAACAATCTCGCGGGTGAACTGGGTACGGCAGACCGTATAAAAAATGACTTTATCTCTTCGGTGTCGCATGAACTGCGCACCCCGCTCACGGCGATCAAGGGCTGGTCTGAAACCATTCTGGGCTGCAAGCCCGGCGATCAGGATACCCTCCAAAAGGGGATGCGGGTCATCATCGAGGAGACGGGCCGCCTGTCCAATATGGTGGAGGATCTGCTGGATTTTTCTCGGATGCAAAGCGGGCGGTTCCGTATGGCCATCGACAAGATCGATATTCTGGCGGAACTGGGCGAGGCTGTGCTGATGTTCTCCGACCGTGCGCACCGCGAGGGTCTTACGTTCGTCTACAATGAGCCGTCGAGCCTGCCACCGTTGATGGGTGACCGCAACCGGCTGAGGCAGGTGTTTGTCAATATTTTGGATAACGCGTTTAAATATTCCGAAGCGGGGGGCATCGTCAAGGTAGAAGCGCTCAACAACGGTGACCACATCAGGATTATCATCAGCGATACCGGCTGTGGCATCCCGTTGCGGGATCTGCCTCGCGTCAAGCAGAAATTCTATAAAGGCAACCTTACTAGGCGAGGGTCCGGTATTGGTCTGGCGGTAGCGGACGAAATCGTCTGCCTGCACGGCGGAACGCTGGAGATCGCCAGTGAGGAGAACAAAGGTACAGCCGTCACCATCACGCTGCCGACCGCTTCTAAATGAATGGCGCGGCGTTTGAATGATGGATGACCGACAGCCGTGTATAGCGCGGCGCTTCAAACGGGAGGAAAACGTCAAGTGGCGAGAACAAACCATCGAACGATGATTGGCGGCCAGGCTGTGATTGAGGGCGTGATGATGCGCGGGGTGCGGTCTACTGCTATGGCGGTGCGGCAGCTCGACGGCGGCATTCATGTGGAAACCTGGCAGAACAGCAGCATCCGTGACCGCTACCCAATTTTGGGGCTGCCAATCCTGCGCGGTATCGTCAATTTTGTGGAGATGCTGTATTCGGGGTACAAGACGCTGATGACCTCTGCGGAAATCTCCGGGATGCTCGACGATGAAGAAACATCACCCACACGGCAGCACATGGCCGGGGTAGAAACCGGTCAGAACAGCGCAGCAGGGGAAGCGGACGCGGAATATGCCATGCAGGGTGATGAACGGCCGAACAATGAACCGAATGAACAGAGCGACCAAACGCCTTCATCCAAGGCAACGACGTTGGCTGCGGGAGGAGCCATGGTGCTGGGGCTGGCGATTGCGGTAGCTTTTTTTATTTTATTGCCTGCCGTGCTGGTCAAGTACACCTCCGGCATCGTCCATTATGGGATGTTCCGTTCTGTTGTGGAGGGGGGCGTGCGGTTGGTACTGTTTATCGGATATTTGGCCGCCCTCTCCCGCATGAAAGATGTCAAGCGGCTGTTCGGTTACCATGGTGCGGAGCACAAGACAATTTATTGCTATGAACACGGGGATGAACTGACGGTGGAGAATGCCCGCCGCTACACGCGCCTGCATCCCCGCTGCGGCACCAGTTTTCTGCTGATTGTTATTGTAATCGGCATCATTGTGTCCTCGTTTCTCACTTGGGACAACTTGGCGCTGCGTGTGCTGCTCAAGCTGCTCCTGCTGCCGCTGGTGGTGGGGATATCCTATGAAATCATCAAGTTCGCCGGGCGGCATGATACCGGGTTGATGCGTGGCGTGCTGGCACCCGGCCTTTGGCTGCAAAAGCTGACCACCCGTGAACCGGATAACAGCCAGCTTGAAGTGGCAATCCAATCATTACAGGCTGTACTGACCGACAACCCGGCAGACGATGCGTGGTGAACCCGTGTGCGGGGGAGCGCAGGGTGAGAGCGGCGCTATGACCGGACGGGCACTATACCGCGCCATCAAAAAGCGGTTGGAACAGGCAGACAAACCGGCGTTCGACGCGGCTTGTCTGCTTGAAAAACACCTGCACATCAAGCGGGGAGAACTGCCTTTGCGCGGCGAGGCACTGGTGCCGGAGGCTGTTTGTACGGCGCTCTGGGCTGATGTGGAACGACGTGCGGCAGGGGAACCGCTGCAGTATCTGCTGGGCGAGTGGGAATTCATGGGTTTGCCGTTCAAAGTGGGACCGGGCGTGCTGATTCCCCGTCCCGAAACCGAATTGCTGGCGGAAACAGCGATTTCTTATCTGCACCCGCGTGAGCCGGTGGCTGAGCGGACTGCCCGCCTGTTGGAACTTTGCGCGGGAAGCGGCTGTGTGACAATCTCTGTGGCACAGGAGACCGGCTGCGAAGCGGTCTGCTTGGAGTTTTCTACCGACGCGCTGGCATTTCTGCGTGAGAATATCAGACTGCACCGGTTGGAAGACCGGGTGTGTGCGGTGCAGGGAGATATGCTCCGGGCACCACGGGATACGCTCACCGGTTCATTTGATGTGCTGCTTTGCAATCCGCCGTATATCCGCACGGACGAATTGCCTACGCTTCAGGCGGAGGTATGCCGTGAGCCGGTGCTTGCCTTGGACGGCGGTGCAGATGGCCTGCGCTTTTACCGTGCACTTTGTGCATGGATATCGGTGCTGCGCCCCGGCGGACTGCTTGCCTGTGAGGTGGGGATGGGGCAGGCACAAGACGTGGCGCATTTGCTTACGCACGCCGGCTTGATGGATGTCGAAGTGCAGAATGATTACGCAGGGATCGGCCGCATGGTGCGGGGATTCCGCACGTTGGATATTTGAACGGCGGATACTTATATGTCAGATACTACAAAAGGAAAATGGAGGACATGTTTCGGCGTGGACATTTTTGGAATAGATGAAAAGATTGAGCGGGCCTCTGAGAAAGCTGCGCAGACTTGCGCGCCTGTGTTTGCACGCATTGAACGGATGGCGGCCAAAAACAGCCGTAAAGTATTGGCGGCGTTCGCGGAAAACCGCGTAAGCGAATCGCATTTTGCACCGTCCACCGGCTATGGCTACGGCGACCGCGGAAGGGACACACTGGACAAGGTCTTTGCGCGGGCTTTGGGTGCGGAGGACGCGCTGGTGCGGCATCACTTCGTTTCGGGTACACATGCTATCTCCACGGCGCTGTTTGCAGTGCTGCGCCCCGGCGATGTGATGCTTTCCTGCTCCGGTTTGCCGTATGACACGCTGCATGGGGTCATCGGCTTATGCGGCAGCGGGCAGGGTTCGCTGAAAGATTACGGCGTGCAGTATGAGCAGATCGACTTGCTGCCCGCAGGCGGCTTGGATTTGGACGCTGTAGCGGGCAGGCTGCGCCAGAGTGCCGTCAAGGTGGCATATCTTCAACGTTCGCGCGGGTATAGCCTGCGTCCGTCGCTGACCATCGAGGCCATCGCGTCTTTTTGTAAAACCGTCAAGCATGCTTCTCCCGACACGTTGGTGGTGGTTGACAACTGTTACGGTGAATTTGTGGAAGAAATGGAGCCGCCGCAGGTGGGTGCGGATCTCATCATCGGCTCGCTCATCAAGAATCCGGGCGGCGGCATGGCCGATTCAGGCGGCTATATTGCCGGACGGCATGACTTGGTGGAACTGGCGGGTTACCGCCTGACCGCGCCGGGCGTGGGCCGCGAGGTTGGAGCAAGTCTTGGCAATACCCGTGCGCTGTTCAAAGGTCTGTTTTTTGCACCGCATGTCACCGCGCAGGCGCTCAAGACTGCTGTATTCGCGGCAGCTTTGTTTGAACAATTCGGATTTGCCGCCACACCGCGCTGGGACGCGCCGCGCACCGATATCATTGAAACGATTGAGCTGGGCGATGCGGATGCTTTAGTGGCGTTCTGCCAAGGCTTGCAGAGCGGTTCGCCCATTGACGCTTTCGTGCGGCCGGAACCGTGGGACATGCCGGGATATGATAGTCCGGTCATCATGGCGGCGGGTGCGTTCACGCTGGGTGCGTCCATTGAGCTTTCCGCCGATGCGCCGCTGCGTCCGCCATATGCTGTTTGGATGCAGGGCGGGTTGACGTTTGAAACCGGTATGGTTGGTGTGCAGTGTGCCGCGCAGGCGCTTTTAAATGGTGGGTTCTTGAAATAAATGCATCACAGAAAAGAGGCTGCCCGATACGGAAACGTACCGGACAGCCTCTTTTTGTTGTGCCTGTAAATCTGCGGGGATTATGCCTCTTGGTCGTTGTCCTCCCCGTAGACATACCGCCCGCCGCGCAGGAAGGAGGCCACCGCCGCGATGGCCGACATGGCGGCAGACATGTAGAACGCCAGCCGCAGGCTGGACATCACCGCGGGTGCGATGGTGAGGGGGAAGAACCGAGTACCCAGCAGCGTGGCGCGCGAAGCGGCAGGCAGCGCGGAAAGCACGGATGCAGGTACCAAATGACTCATGGGATTGTATCCTAAAAACGCCGAGAACAACGCGACTGTCGGCGGAAGTTGGGAGATTTTTACTGCGGAGGCCACCGGCACGCCTTGCGCAATCAGCCCCTGTGACAGGATGGGTGGCAGC
Organism: Ethanoligenens sp.; assembly: GCF_047718355.1. NCBI lineage: Bacteria > Bacillati > Bacillota > Clostridia > Eubacteriales > Oscillospiraceae > Ethanoligenens > Ethanoligenens sp. The sequence goes on along the minus strand of NZ_JBDNLG010000072.1, from coordinate 1,497 downwards.
TGATGTACCATGCCGATGAGGATGATGGAAAAATAGAGGGTCATGCTCAGCGCAATACCGGTATTCTGGAGTGTAGAACGCATACCGGCGGACGCGCCGCGTTGGTTGGCAGGTACGGCGTTCATGATGGCAGTGGTGTTCGGTGCGGAGAACATACCCATGCCAAAACCGAGGATGAGCAACAGCACAAAAAAGATGCCATAGCTGAAATTGGCGGGCAGGAAGGTCAGCAATACGAAGCCGACTACTGTGAGTATCATACCGCCGGTGGAGAACCACCTTGCGCCAAAGCGGTCGGAGAGCATCCCGCTCAACGGCCCCATAGCAAAAAAGCCCGCCATCATTGGCAGCATGTAAATGCCGGACCAGAGCGGCGTGGAGGCGAAACTGTAACCATGCAGGGGGAGCCAGATGCCTTGCAGCCAGATGATGAGCATGAATTGCAGACCGCCGCGTGCCACAGAGGACAAAAACAGGCTGATGCATCCACAGGAAAACGCGCGGATGCGAAACAGACGCAGATGGAACATTGGGTTTTTTATGCGCAGTTCCACGATTACAAAGCTGATTAGCAGCAGGATGCCGATCAGACAGCCCACGATGACAAGGGGGTTGCGCCAGCCCATTTTATCGCTGCCATAAGGCATGATGCCGTAGGTGAGCGCCAGCAGCAGCACCGTCAGCCCCACGGCAAATGTGATATTGCCTGCCCAGTCGATCTTCTGTGAACGATCAGGCTGGGTGGTTTCTTTCAGTTTGAGGTAGGCCCAGACCGTGCCGAACAACCCGGCGGGTACACTCACCAGAAACACCAGCTTCCAGTCAATATCCGCGAGCAGGCCGCCTACAATCAAGCCAATGAGCGAGCCGCCGATGCCTGCAATCTGATTGATGCCCATTGCCATGCCGCGCTGGTGAGAAGCAAACGCATCGGTGATAATGGCGGTGCTGTTGGAAAACAGGAAGCCTGCGCCAACACCTTGCAGCAGCCGCAGGATAATGAGCTGTTGTACGCCCGCCGTGCCTTTTCCGGGTGCGAGGAAAAGCAGCACAGAAGTGACGGCGAAGACGGCAAACCCCAGATTATACAGCCGTACCCGCCCGTAGATGTCTGAGATGCGGCCAAAAGAGACCAGCAATGTGGCTGTCACCACAGTATAACCCATCAGCATCCAGAGCATATAGGGTACGTTGCTTGCCTGCATGGGGTCTACATGCAGCCCCCGGAAGATGGCGGGAAGTGCAATGAGGATGATGTTGCTGTTGAGCGCCGCCATCAGGATGCCCAACGTGGTGTTGGAAAGCGCCAGCCACTTATATCCGGGTGAAAGCGGCTGGGCAGCGGGCGCCAGAGTGGTCTTGTGTTGCAAATGAAACAGTCCTTTCGATGCCGTGTTGGTTGGCAAATGTGTTTTAAAAAATTTTGCCCTGTAGGCGCAGGCGTAGTTGACAAATCCTTCAAAGTATATTATAAATACAATTAGTTGAACATACAAC
>NZ_JBDNLG010000071.1:0-14860 GCF_047718355.1 Ethanoligenens sp. | reverse complement strand
TTATTATACTGTGTAATTCCCATATTATCTGTATTGATGGAGAGCGTGGAGAAGATAAACTATTGAAACCTGAAACAGTTTCTATACACATCAACCCCGTTTTGGCCAAATATACGAGAATTAGTATAAATAACAATCAGAAGTCATTAACAACAAATGATTTTGCTTTTCATCTTGCAAGCCCACTCATTCTTCCCAGCATTCTCAAATGGGAAAAGATGCATTATCTTTACACCAGTTCATGTAAAGAAGCTGGAAACAATCCCAATGATGCTACCAAAGCCGCTATTGCTAAGCTGTTAGCCATCAAAGAATCTGTTGAACTTGAACTTCAATGTTCTATGGTTTTGCTTGATACATCGGCTGGAATTAAGGTTAAAATTCCTCCTGAATTTTGATATATTTAAAAATTGCACTCAATCTGTACTCAAAGGACAAAAAGAATCCCCGGAAACCGCATAGAATAGCGGATTCCGGGGATTTTCAGGTTTACTCCCACTCTATTGTAGCGGGCGGTTTGCTGGTGATATCGTATACTACACGGTTAATGCCTTTTACTTCATTGATAATTCGGTTGGAAACTGTATCCAACACTTCAAAAGGGATGCGTGCCCAATCTGCGGTCATGAAATCACTAGTAGTGACACCCCGCAACGCCAATGTGTAATCATAGGTACGTCCATCCCCCATAACGCCTACCGAACGCATATTGGTTAGTACCGCAAAATATTGATTGATATCACGCATCATGCCCGCTTTGGTGATTTCCTCGCGGAACACGGCATCCGCATCGCGCAAAACATCCAGCTTTTCTTTTGTGATTTCTCCAATAATACGAATAGCAAGGCCCGGACCCGGAAACGGCTGCCGCCAAACCATATAATCAGGCAAACCGAGCTCTTTCCCGAGCGCACGCACTTCATCTTTAAACAGCAGACGCAGCGGTTCTACGATTTCCTTAAAGCGGACATGCTCCGGCAGTCCACCTACATTGTGGTGACTTTTAATGACAGCAGCATCCCCAAGACCAGATTCAATGACATCTGGATAAATCGTACCCTGCGCCAGAAATTCCACAGTTCCAATCTTTTTGGCTTCATCTTCAAAAACACGGATGAACTCTTCACCAATAATTTTGCGCTTGCGTTCTGGATCTGAGATGCCTTTTAATTTATCCAAAAAGCGCTCTTCTGCATCCACACGAACAAAATGAATATTTCGCCCCTGAAACGCCTCTTCGACTTCATCGCCTTCGTTTTTACGCATTAAGCCGTGGTCTACAAAAATACAAGTCAACTGCTTGCCCACTGCACGCGACAAAAGTGCCGCCGCCACAGCAGAATCCACGCCGCCGGACAAAGCCAACAATACGCGGCCATCTCCAATTTTCTCTTTAAGACTGGCCACCGTTGTCTTGGCGTAATCCCCCATACTCCAATCACCGGTGCATTGGCAGACCTCAAATAGAAAATTACGGATTATCTCCGTTCCTTTTTCGGTGTGCATGACTTCAGGATGAAATTGCACGCCATAGAATCCGCGTTCTGTATCTTCAATAGCCGCCACGGGGCAGTTCAGGGATTTGGCAATCACATGAAAACCTTTTGGCAATTGTTCCACATAATCGCCATGGCTCATCCAAGTCGTAACAGTAGATGCAAGCCCATGGAATAACGGACTTGCTGTATCCAGATCTGTAGCCGTTCTGCCATATTCACGACCACCGGCGGCGACCACATTCCCTCCCAAAGACTGCACAAGCAAATGAATACCATAGCAGATACCCAAAATCGGCACACCTAAAGTAAAGACTGCCGGATCGCAAGTTGGCGCGTTCTCACCATACACGCTGTTTGGCCCACCGGTAAAAATGATGCCAACCGGATGCAGCGCACGAATCTCCTCAACCGGCATATGATGCGAACGAACCTCACAATAAACGCCGCATTCGCGCACACGACGCGCGATTAACTGATTATACTGTCCACCAAAATCCAAAACCAGCACAAACTGATGCTCCATGAACAACCTCCGCATTTTTATCCTATAAATTTGCAAATACTCTTCGTCATACCCAAAGAGCCACACCTGTTATAAACTATCCTGCCCTGCAAATATTTCATTTTTACGGTGCATATGGACCGACAGCGCCAAACCAATCAACCAATACGACGCGACCATTGAGGACGCTCCCGCACTGAAAAAAGGCAGCGTGATACCAATCACCGGCAACACCATCAGCACCATGCCGACGTTGATAAAAACCTGCATGGTAAACGCAGAAAAAACACCCACACAAATCATTGAGCCAAGTGGATCTTTGGCAGAACGCACATATTGCAACAGCCGTACTGTCAAAATCAAGAACAACACCAAAATCAGTACACAGCCGATAAAGCCCAGTTCTTCACCAGCCACTGCGAAAATCATGTCGTTTCTTCTTTCGGGCAGTTGTCCGCTGATGGAGGATTGTGTGCGTGGACCGTGAAACAGGCCGTATCCCCAAATCTGCCCCGAGCCTATAGCGCTGCGTCCATACAGCTGCTGCATGGATACATCCTTCAAGTCGCTGCTTTCAGGATTGAATAACGCTAAAATTCGATGGCGCTGTGTGTCGCCAAACACTTTGCTCCAGATAACAGGAATGCCTGCAAGCAATAACACCGCGCCAACTGCAAAATAGCGCAACTGCACACCTGCTGCAAACAGCATACATATAAACATGCCTACATAAACAAACGCCATCCCCATGTCTTTCTGCACCACAATAATGCCAATCGGCACCATCGCGTGCATCACCAGCAGAATCACATTCAGCGGAGATGTCAGGCGTTCTCTGACGGCATTATAATGTGTTGCGAAAGTGATGATAAAACACAGTTTCACAAATTCAGCAGGCTGTACGGTAGTGAATCCCAGATTGATCCAAGACAGGTCGGCGGAACCAGCCACTGTGTAAGGATGCACATAAGGCAGCAAAAGCATAATCACGCCCGCTGCCGCTCCCACTTTCCATAGATTTCCCATATCGTGGTAATCGATCTTTGAGATAACTACCATGCCCGCAATCCCCAGGCAGATGCCGACAATCTGCATAAAAAATGCTCTGGAAGATGTATGGGTCGCGTTGGTGGCACTCAAAACCAACAGCAGTCCGTATACGGATGCCAGTATCGCTGTCAGCATTAGCACCAGATCCGTCTGCCGAATATAACGCCAAACGGCGCGAAATATTTTGAACATTTTTTCACCGCCTTTTGCTATTATATCGTCTGTGCGGTTTCTTTGCAAGCAAATTACAGCTTTCCATATCAATCGAATAAAATGGAAGGCGATTGCCCGGATACGGTTCGCGCGTTTAAGGTTTTCACATATTTTTTTGACGCAACCCACTTTTTTGCGTATAATTAAAAAGTAAGCGACAAAACCGGCGCATCCCTTGCTGCGAATATAACGAGGGTGCGTCGGGAAACAGAGAAAATACGGGGGAAACAATATGCTCAGCGATATTGAAATTGCGCATCAGTCTGCCTTACAGCCTATAGCCGAAATTGCCGCCAAACTCGGTGTATCCGATGACGAATTGGAGCTATATGGAAAATATAAAGCCAAGCTCAATGATTCTCTGTTCAAGCGCCTTGCGCCGAAACAGGATGGCAAATTGATTTTGGTCACGGCTATCAACCCGACGCCGGCCGGCGAGGGCAAAACAACCACCACAGTCGGCTTGGGAGACGCACTGCGCAAACTGGGCAAACAGGCGGTCATTGCGCTGCGCGAACCATCCCTCGGGCCAGTGTTCGGCATGAAAGGCGGCGCGGCAGGCGGCGGATATGCACAGGTCATGCCTATGGAAGATATCAACTTACACTTCACTGGTGATATGCATGCCATCACTGCGGCAAACAATTTGCTCTGTGCAATCTTGGACAACCATCTGCAACAAGGAAACACGCTGCAAATCGACCCTCGACGCATCCTATTCAAACGAGTACTGGACATGAATGACCGCGTCCTGCGGCAGACTGTCGTCGGTTTAGGCGGAAAACCCAACGGTATACCGCGTGAGGATGGATTTATTATCACCGTTGCCAGTGAAGTGATGGCCATTCTCTGTCTGGCAAAGGACATTGCTGATTTGAAAGAACGGCTGGGCAATATCCTGGTCGCCTACTCATATGCAGGCGAACCGGTCTATTGTAAGCAACTCGGTGTAGCGGGCGCGATGGCCGCCCTGTTGAAAGACGCGATCAATCCCAATCTGGTGCAAACACTCGAAGGCACACCCGCTATCATCCACGGCGGTCCGTTTGCCAATATCGCACACGGATGCAATTCCGTGCGCGCCACCGCGCTCTCCTTAAAATTAGGCGATTACTGCATCACCGAGGCCGGTTTTGGCTCTGACCTCGGCGCGGAAAAATTCATGGATATCAAATGCCGTGCCGCCGGTCTTCATCCGGCAGCGGTCGTGCTGGTCGCCACCATTCGTGCACTTAAGTATAATGGCGGTGTTAAGCGGGACGCTCTCGGCACGGAAAACGTGGCTGCCCTCCACCGCGGCGCGGACAACCTGCGTGCGCACATCACCAACATGCGGCGCTTCGGTGTGCCGGTCGTGGTGGCGATCAATCGGTTCGGTACAGACACGGAAGCAGAGCTTTCAGCAGTGAAGGAAATCTGCACGGAGGAGCACGCCTCTTTTGCCCTTTCGGAAGTATTTGCTAAAGGCAGTGAAGGTGGCCTGGAGCTGGCGCGCAAAGTGATGGATGCCGCTGACACCCCCTCCACCTATGCGCCGTTGTATGATTTAGATCTGGAAATCAGGGAAAAAATCGGAACTCTGGCAGAGCAGATTTACGGCGCGGGCGAGGTACAGTATACCGCTGCGGCGGATAAAGCGCTGGCTGAAATCGAAGCGCTTGGCGGAAACAAACTGCCCATCTGTGTTGCTAAAACCCAGTACTCCTTGTCGGACGACGCCAAAGCGTTAGGGCGTCCAAAAGGATTTACCTTGCATGTACGGGACGCGCGTCTTAGTGCAGGCGCCGGGTTCGTGGTAATCTACACCGGCAACATTCTGCAAATGCCCGGTCTACCGAAAAAGCCTGCCGCCGAACAGATTGACATTGATGCAAACGGCGTAATCACCGGACTTTTTTAAGCAAATACAGGGGGAATATCTTGACCGAAATCATTAGCCGTTCACCGGCGGAAACGGAACAGGCGGGCGAGCAGTTGGCCAAAGAATTGCGCCCTGGCGATGTTGTCGCCCTTTTTGGAAACCTCGGTGCGGGAAAAACGCAATTTATTCGGGGACTTGCCCGCGGTCTTGCAATCACGGACATGGTGTCCAGCCCCACGTTTGCCCTTGTACACACTTATTCCGGTCGTATCCCGCTCTACCATTTTGATATGTATCGTATCATGAACTGGGCGGATCTGGAATCTACTGGATTTTTTGACTATCTTGACAGCGGCGGTATCTGTGCTGTGGAATGGAGCGAGAACATAGAAGCCGCCCTTCCGGCAAATGCTATTCGGGTGCACATTGAACCGGATGCAGGAACAGATCTCCGACGCATCTCCATCAAACACGAAGAAACGGGGGCAAAATAGCGGATGAAAATACTTGCCATCGATACATCGTCCGTGACTGCTTCTGCCGCATTGTGTGAAGACACCCACCTTCTGGGCGAGGTGTATGTGCATATTCCGCAGACCCACAGTGAAACGTTGATGCCCGCCGTCTGTGAACTCCTGCGCCGCTGTAAAACAACGTTCTCGGAAATTGGCCTGTTTGCTGTTTCCACAGGTCCGGGTTCTTTCACCGGCGTACGTATCGGCGTAGCCGCTGTGAAAGGTATGGCGTTGGCCTGCGGCGTACCTTGTGTGGGTGTCTCGGCGCTGGAAACTGCGGCATGGAATATTCCGTTTTTTACGGGAACGACTTGCGCCGTGATGGACGCCAGACGCGGCCAAGTCTACAACGCGCTGTTTACTTCCTCCCCGACTGGCCTGGTACGCCGCTGCATGGACCGCGCAGTCGGGCTTGACACATTGTTAGAAGATTTACCAGCAGAACCGGTTTTACTGGTTGGAGACGGCGCTGAACTGTGCTATAATGCGTTTAAGGAACATCGTTACTGCCTGTTGGCTCCAGACCGGCTGCGCTTTTCCCACGCCGGTGCGGTTGCGGCACTTGGGTTGGATGCCTTTCAGGAAAAGCGGTCTTTGACACCTGACCAGCTGATGCCGGTCTATTTGCGCTTACCACAGGCAGAACGAGAATTACGTGCGAAAATGGCGCAAAATAATACGATACGGGGGGCATCTTCATGATTGCATTGGGCAGTGACCACGGCGGGTTTGCATTAAAGCAAGAGATCAAAACCTATTTGGATAAGCAAGGTATCCCTTATCGGGATTTTGGAACCTACAGTGCCGATTCCTGTGATTATCCCGACTACGCCAAAGCGGCTTGCACAGGCGTATTAGACGGTTCATGTGAAAAAGCACTATTGTTTTGCGGTACCGGCGTGGGTATATGCATAGCTGCCAACAAGCTGAAGGGCATCCGCGCCGCGTGCTGTTCCGATTACTACAGCGCCAAATACACTCGACTCCACAATGACGCAAATGTGCTTTGCCTTGGCGGGCGCGTTGTGGGAGCAGGACTTGCCTGTGAATTGGTCGATGTGTTTTTGCACACAGATTTCGAGGGCGGCGAGCGCCATGAACGTCGTCTGCAAAAAATAGAACAACTTTGAAATGAAACAATTATAACGGGGTGTGCATCCATGAATAAAAACATTTCGCTGCTGAGCCATCCGCTGATTCAGCACAAGCTGACGCTTTTGCGGGACAAACAAACCGGAGGCAAAGAATTCCGCGAAATGGTGGGCGAGATCGCCATGCTGATGTGCTATGAGGCGACGCGCGACCTTCCTCTCCAAGAAGTAGAAATCGAAACACCCGTCGCATTGGCAAAAGCGCAGGTGATTTCAGGTAAGAAATTGGCATTTGTCCCCATTCTAAGGGCGGGGCTTGGCATGGTAGACGGTGTTTTGCGCATGGTTCCTGCCGCCAAAGTAGGGCACATCGGACTATATCGTGACCCGGAAAGTCTTCATCCCGTCGACTACTATGTCAAACTGCCCGATGACATCCGTGAACGCGAAGTGATTGTGCTTGACCCGATGCTGGCGACCGGCGGTTCCGCAGTGGAGGCCATCTCCGTCATCAAGAAGCATGGCGTGCGTCACATTAAGTTTATGTGCATCATTGCTGCACCGGAAGGCTTAAAAACATTGTCTGAAGCACACCCGGACGTGCAAGTCTTCTGTGCCGCACTGGACGATTATTTGAACGACCACTGCTACATCGTTCCAGGACTCGGTGATGCCGGAGACCGCCTGTTTGGCACAAAATAAAAATAGATGCCTGTCATTTTATGTCAGGCATCTATTTTTATCTGTGCCTTTTCCAGCGCAGCACGCAACGTCACACCGGCTGCCGCATGGATGCACAGATCCGCGCGGCGGTCATGCGGTGTTTCACTCTTATTGAGAAGCACCAGGTGTTTTCCTTGAAAATAATCAATCAGTCCCGCAGCCGGATAGACGGCCAGACTGGTGCCTGCCACAATCAGCAAATCGGCTTGTTCAATAGCGCGGACAGCACCTGTCACGATCTCGCTGTCCAGCCCTTCACCATAAAGCACGACATCCGGACGGATGATGCCGCCACATATGCAGCGAGGGACGTCGGACGCCTCCAGAACGGACTCTAAGTTGTACTGTTTGCCGCAGGACATACAATAGCTGCGATATACACTGCCATGCAGTTCATACACTGTTTTTGATCCTGCCCGGCTGTGCAACCCGTCAATATTCTGCGTCACAACGGCAGACAGCTTGCCTTCCCGTTCCAGCGCAGCAAACGCTCGATGTGCATCGTTTGGCTCAGCGTCAGGAAACACCAGATATTCGCGCAGATACTCAAAAAAAGTTTTGGGATTTTGCATAAAGAAACGATGTGAAAGCAGAACCTCCGGCTCTCTTCCATATTTTTCTTGAATGTGTTCATATACGCCACCAGCTGAACGGAAATCCGGTATGTTACTCTCGGTGGAGACACCCGCCCCAGTAAAGGCGACAATCTGTTGCGAGGTCTTCAGCCAATCGGCTAATGTTGTTATTTCATCCATCTGCCTCCCCTTCCCTTCTGCGAAAGGCCATGGGGCTCCATCGCCCTATGGTTGCAGCATATCACGACCATCAGATGATTGCAAGCACACCGCACTAAAAAATCCCTGTCGGGTTTGATGTGTACCCGGCAGGGATCGATGATATGGGCGTATTTTTTAGACTTTTCCATACGTGTAGGCGGGTTGACGCACAACGCTGCGTCCCATCCAAAGCAGTGTATTCTCCATTAGCCTGGAAAATATCGGGTAGGTGTCCTCCGTATGCCGTGAAAAATCACCGCCTTTCGCTGCAATAATAGCGGGTGTATATTCGGGATGAAATTGAAAGCCAACCGCGGGTACGTCATCCGCTGCAAACATGGCGCTTGGGGACAGACTTGAGCGTGCAAGGCTTAAATGCACAGGCAAAGCGTAATGGTCGCTGTGGCGCATGTAGGCAAAAAATCCTCTTTCCAAGCCACGCAGCAAGGGATGTGCACAGCCCTCTTTCCACGGACGGATATAATAAAAACCTTGCTCCTCATCACCGCAGCGATAAGCCGGCGCACCCAGTGCCTGCGCGAGGATACCGGCCCCCATGCCAAAACCAATCACCGGTTTTTTTTCATTGAGCAGCATCCGCACATATTCCACTTCACCATAAAGCCATGGATCGGCATCCTTATTCCATAAATGTTGCCGCCCGCCGTGAAGTACCGCGACGTCAAATTCATACAATTTGGGGAAATCTTCGTTGCGATCTATATGGATTTTTTTTGACGTGGCCATACCGTTTTTCTCCATCCATATATCCAGATTGGATGGGATAGTTAGATGGTCATCATCATGCAAAAATTCTACAATTCTCATAAAAGCCGCCTCCTATTCAGAAAAACCTATGACACCAGCCAAACGTCCTTGCTTTTGGAATATACTGGTTATCAAAAATACACAAAATAACGCGCTTTGAGATTTTCCCAAAGCGCCGTTGCTCTACCATGTTATTCTTTCCGTTTTTATTATAATCACCCATGCAGGATTTGTCAATAGATATTGCAAAAGTTTTACACTATTTTCCTTATTTTCGGTTTCTGTGCATTTCCCAAACAAACATCTGTCAGAACCAAACGAAACACCTTGCGTATTATGCACATAAAATCCAAACCCATGCCTCTCGAAATTTTGATGATTTGTTATATAGGCTCTATATGTTTTCTGGATATTGATATTTTGCGCTCATTTCATTCTGTGTTATAATAACAAAACATAAAAGTATTATACCAAAGCTGGGTGTATCTATGAAAATAAAACCAGGAATGCGCACAATTAAGACAGCGGTAGCCGTTGGACTGAGTGTGGGAATTTCGTATGCTTTAAAACTAGAATATCCATTTTATGCAGCTATCGCCTGTGTAGTGGTGTTACAGATTTATTCCAAAGACACAGTCACCGCCGGCCGCAACCGTCTGCTGGGCACATTAGCGGGTGGTCTAGCCGGTTCGCTGTTTGCTTATATGCCGATAGATAAATCAATTGCATCTTTTTTAGGCATCATTTTTTTGTTCTTTATTCTTTCCCAATTTCGCTTAAATAAATCAATGACGATTGGCGGCATCGTATTCATGCGCATCATGGTCGATTTGGATTACAGCAAAGAAGTGCCGCTGCTATTTACCTATAATCGGTTGTTGGCGACGCTGTTGGGTGTCGTCATTGCGGTGGCCGTCAACCTGCTTTTATTTCCTTATCATCGCACCAAGGAAATTGATAAACGATTTATATTGTTGAAAGCGCGTCTGTTCGATAGTCTAACCGATTTACTTGCTTATCATACTCTTGCCGACATCCCTGCATTAAAAAAAGACTGTGACACCTTGCAGGGACATTTGGAAAAAAACACAGCGGAATATAAACTGTTCGCCCGCCGTGATGAACAAGTCGCCGAAATGCGCAAAGCTGTCGAGATGTTTCAAAGCATCCTGCGACATATGGTCATGATACAGGAGTTACCGGAGAAATGCCGGCAACTTGATGAACAGAACAGCCGAGTTCTTTCTGTATTGACCGCCTGCCGACTTCCAGAAGCAACGGGGGAACCCGAAGAATACGAAAAAAACATCGTCTATAATTATCATGCAAGCTGTATGCTCGACTGCGCCAAAGAAATAGAAAATGCACTGGCACAACCGCCGCAGCTTTGGGCCTCACGGGCAAAGTGATTGGGACCATTGCAAACATCCCGTCACACATGTTTGCGCCGCATCGCTATCTGCCGCACTACATTGCGCTCATATGGACTGCCGTCGTCCAGTTCACCGCGCAATACTTGTTCTACTGAATAAATGCCGTCTCCGGAAGCGAGCGGCAGCTCTCCGTCCTCTGCCGCATCACCCTCATAGACCATCTGGCAATGGTCCGGAAATGTTTGAAAAATGCGAAGCATGTTTTTGACTTTTCGAACGGCACGTTTCCCCGCCGTTTTCACGGCAGTATGTACAGAAGGCATTTCAGCACCAAAACGGACCGAAACGAGATAAGCGCCGCTGCTTTGGGAACCTTTCAGCTGCCAATTGCCCGGCAATGGATTCTGAACGACCGTTCGCTGCATTTGTGCACCGCTTTCAGAATGCGCTTCATGCAACGTGGTGACTCCACCGTCCGGCGCCGTAAGCGTAAAACGGTCGGCAGCATCGCCGCCCGCCGTCATCAAGCAGATATCTATACTGCGCGCGGCACTGTCCACCGCAAATGTTTCCTGCACACCATCTGCCATCCCGCCCCCGCGCAATACCAATCCATCGGGAACCTCTATCGCTTCGGCATCCTGCGGCAAATCTTTCACTGCCACAGAAACGGGTTTTACCAACGGAGCAATACCCAAAACTGCACGACGCACATGCGGCCAAATAAACTGTCCACTCTGCATCTGGATGTGGTCGAAGTCCAATGTGGCCATATGTTCTCCGTTTGGATTATGTGCACTGCGCACAGTTACGACGCCATCGTTTTTCCCCCAACGTGAAAGAATCTGTGCGCCTGCCCAAACACGGCTGAAAGCAGGGCCGCTGCCGCATCCCGCAAAAGTAAACAACGGCACTGCGCGCCCCACCACATCGGTTTTCTTGCGATAAGCCTGCATATACCCTGTCTGCATCACATAACAGCCGTCACTATGTACACCCATCCGTTCGCCCAACGGAAACCCGATGGAGGAATAGGCCAAATCTGCCAGTTCAGAGCCCCAGTGCGGAGAGCTAAGCGTATAGAGCCGCCGAATCCGCGGCGCCGCGCCATAGTAAATGGCTGCCGTCTGAGCGTCCACACCGCCTTTGCTGTGTGCAACCAGTGTCACCGCGTCAGTCTGATAAAATGCACAAATATCGGAAAGTTGCCATGCCAGAATCCGCCCATTTTTCCACATATCCATCGGTTTTTCTTTTTCTGCCGCAAACCCGACAAACGCTGCCCGAAACCCGTCGGCCACCGCAAGGGCATACATTTGGTTCAATCCGTATACCTCGCTTTTTTCCCAAAAGCTGCGCGCCGGCTGTCCCAGACCCGGCACAAAAACAATGACCGGAGCGCCCGGCCATTCAATTGCGCCGGCGTACCATCCGCCGCGTCCCGTATCGTCATATGTATGGATAAGCCGCGGCGCCGGCGGCTCTGATACCATGTTTTGCTCCATCGAACACCCTCCCGCCATATCTGATACTGGAAGTATATGCGGAAGTATGGAGTCGTGTTCCCTCTTGTGCAAAATCATATCGTATGACAACGCTTCATTGTTCCCATTTTGCTATATCTTTAAGAGCGGCTGTATATAACCCTTTTCACTCTCCGAGCGACTGTACCAATGCCGAGATGCTGTTTTCTATTCGGGAACTGTAAAAATTTACGGGATATACGCCTTTCGTTGTCCTTGGCAATTCCAGCAAAATAGACTCTGCCCCTTGCGTAGACGCCCATAGACTGAAAAAGCCATTGCATTTTGCGTCAAACGCACTGAATCTTTTAGAAACAGTAACTGGCAGAAAGAAAGAGGCAATTGCTGCATTTCCTAACACGTGGTCTTCCCACCCATGTACATCGACCACGACTGCCGGTTTGATCTGTGTAACAAGATCCACAAGAGCTTGGCTTTCGGGTGCCGCAAGCGGTGCCGCAAGCGTATAGTCACGCGCATTGGCAATCACTTTAAAACCAGTCGGAAAATCCCGGTTGATATTCACACCCAGCGACATCTGGCATCTTCCCTTGCCGTTTTGGCTTATTCCATCCGCCAGCCCGTCCGGATTAGCCGACGGCACAACATACAGTGCCGTGGTATCCAGCACGCTGCGATTGCTGCTCGCCCACTCAATCACCGCGTTACCGATATCGACCAGAACCTGTCCATCTTTGGCATATGCATCTTCATATCCGTGGATTTCTAAGGTCATTAGCACAGACGTCCTCACCGGTTTATCCGGCAAAATCCGTATGCAGTTCAGATTGGCTCCCAAACCGCTTTTTCCATACACAAACGTACCAACCGCAGGCAGTGCCTGCAATTGCTCTGCAATCCGCTGCTGGTTGGAAACAACAGACGCGGCAGTAGCCGGATCTGCCTGTCCTTTCAAGGGCTCTTTTGACTGAAACAACAGAGAAAAAACCAAGGCTACGGCGAACACCACGGTAAACAACAGCAGGCCGACAGTTTGCCTTTGCAGCGTCCACATTGTTATCGCCCAGAAATACGGTTGCGTGGCTGTGCTTGCAAACGGAAAATCTGAAACAAGCGCTTCCCCAGCATGACCAGTAAAAGGAGAGCCACCGACACCAGTGCAGTAAACCCACCGGGTGCCACATTCAGCTGGTACGATGCGACAAGTCCCGCCAAAATATCTACAATACTGAACAGCACTGAAAACAGAAGCGTCCGGCGGAAGCCCAACCGAAGCTGGAGAGCAGTCGCCACCGGCAAAGCAATCATAGAGCTGAGTACCAGCACCCCCACGACGCGAATGGAAATCGAGATGGCCGAGGCGACCAGAATAGAAAAAATGTAATTTATAAGTTGTACCCGCACACCGACGACACGTGCAGCTTCCTCATCGTAGGCAATATAAACAAGCTGATTGTACAGCAACACCAACACCAGCACCGAAACGATGCTCAACACCAGAATCGCACCCATATCAAATGCAGAAACCGTCAAAACACTGCCGAAGAGATAAGAATCCGCATTGGCATGCAGTTTGCCAGAACTGATGATGGTGATTGCAATACCTACGCTGAGCGCAAGCACGATAGTCAAAAGCAGGTCGGTAAATTTCTTAAAATAAACACGCAGAAATTCAATCAGCGCACCGCAGGCCGATGTAAAAACAAACGCGCCGATTACCGGGCTGCCACCACTGAGCAAACCGATAGCCACGCCCGCCAAAGAGGCGTGGGAAAGCGCGTCCCCGATCATAGAATAGCGGCGCAGCACCAGAAAAATCCCGATACTTGGGCAAAGGATGGCAATGAAAAACGATACCACCAGTGCATTCTGCATAAAACTATATTGAAACATTTGAAGCATGAAAACGGATCCCCTTACTGTTCATTCTTTTTGCACCGCGTTCTATTCTGTAGCCCTATCCATTCAGGAAGAATGTAAAAATTCGTCCGCATATTGTTTAGGGGTACAGAGATGTCCGTGTCCATCCAGCAGATGATAGATTAGCGTCGAATTTGCCATTGCAGCCTGCAAATTGTGCTCAATGGAAACAACAGTCATGCCTTTTTGGCGGTTCCATTCCTTTACAAAAGCATATATCTCGCGCTGGCTGCCCGCATCCACACCGGTAGAAGGTTCGTCCAGCATCAAGAGATCCGGTTCACCCATCAACGCACGGGCAAGCCGGATTTTCTGGGCTTGTCCTCCCGAAAGCGTACCCATCAATTCTCGGGCATATTCCTGCATATGCACCTGTTCCAGGCTACGCGTTACACAGCTTTTATCCCGCAGCTTCAGCAGCTTGCGGTAGCTGTCTAACATTTCGTAAACCGTGATGGGAAAATCACTGTTGGCATCTTGTCTTTGCGGAACATAGCCAATTTGCTTTGCCTGAACCACAACACTGCCGGAAATCGGCTTCAGAAAACCCAACATCAATCGAGCCAAAGTGCTCTTCCCGCTTCCGTTTTCACCGAGAATAGAAACATATTCGCCATCTTTGATTGTAAGATGCAGGCCATCCAGCGTGTACGGGCGCAACCCTGTATATGAAAAACAAAGGTGATTCACCTGAATCATCTGCACATTCCCCTTTCATACATAAATTCGAACGTTACCATCCGAACGTTATCTGTTCTATTATACGTTCAAATGCAAACGTTTTGCAAGTAAAACAAATGCATCACATATTTTTTTATATGTGAAAAAAAGCGCTTGCCCTTTTGAACTGCACCTCATTATTTATTAGGCGGTATAGTATATCGAAAGGGCGTATTGAGAAATGCGTGCAGATAGGGAAAAAATAGTAAAATAGAAGAAAAAAGCTAGAGGCAAAACGATAATTTTCAAGTAAGTGAACTTTCGGCGGCTTCCAGCCGCCAATCGAATCCATCGCCTTTCAGGCGGTAGTGATTCAGATGATTATAATGCATTCTGAATTTACAATCGATGTAATTGTATATAAC
>NZ_JBDNLG010000070.1:0-14913 GCF_047718355.1 Ethanoligenens sp. | reverse complement strand
ATATAAATAATATAAACTTTTGGTATGCGAATGTTTGCTTAATCTTTCAGCACCTCTATGGAGGTGCCTTTTTCAGATAAGTCTTTGACCATATAGCATAATGTCATTAAGCTGTCACTAAGGTGCACATTTTCAACGATTACGCCAGGATATTTTACAGAAAAATCATAATGGCTGAAATTCCAAAAACCGGATACGCCAAGATGGATGAGTTTTTCAGCCATCTCGGCAGCGGCAGAGCGAGAAACTGTCAAAACAGCGATGCGCGGATGGTGCTTTTGGCAAAATGCTTCAATACCTGCAACATCCGCCACTGTAAGATCTCGAATTGGCATACCAATGATGGAAGGGTTGATGTCAAAAATACCGATCATCTCAAAACCCATTTGAGAAAAATCAAAGTTCAATGCAATCGCTCGGCCGATGTTACCGGCTCCGACCACAATGGCCGGATACTGTTTATCTATTCCAAGAATTACACCAATTTCCCGATGTAGCTGTTCGACATTATAGCCATAGCCCTGTTGACCAAATCCGCCGAAGCAATTTAGATCCTGCCGGATTTGGGAAGCGGTAAGGCCCATTCGCCGGCTGAGTTCTTTTGATGAAATGCGCGTGATGCCGCTTCTCATCAAATCGGCAAGAAAGCGGTGATAGCGCGGCAGGCGCCGAATTACAGAAAGAGAGACATTTTCTTTTTTTAACACGGGTAGGCACCTCACTTAGTGATAGGACTTTCGCGTTGTGCACGCGTTGATAAAAATGGACTGTTATTTGGACTCCTGCCAACAACGGCCGGCGCTATGCACCGGCCGTTGTTTTTTCAGAACGTTTTGAGAGACATACAGACAATCAAAGCGTCAAAAAAGAGATAGATGCGGCAACCTATGTGAAAATATGATCATGAAAGTTTTTGCGCCTGTTCCAATACATAGTCACCAAAGGCCGTACAGCTTGCGCCGTCATCTCGCCCGGTGATTACCAAACGTTTTTCTTCAAACATACAAATATCCAGCGCACGCTCTAATTTGTCGGCCTGCTCCTGATAACCGATGTGAGAAAGCAGCATAACGGTGGCACGCAACATGGAGCAGGGATCGGCATATTGCCCGCGGCCTTCACTAATCATGCGGGGTGCCGAGCCATGAATTGCCTCAAACATAGCATAGCGTTTCCCGATATTGGCACTGCCTGCTGTGCCGACACCACCCTGGAACTCCGCGGCCTCATCCGTGATGATATCCCCGTAAAGGTTGGGCAGGACAAACACTTTGAAATCACGACGGCGTTTTTCATCAATGAGTTTTGCGGTCGTAATATCAATATACCAGTCGTCGGTGGTGATTTCCGCGTATTCTTTTCCGATTTCTTGGCAAATGCGCAGAAACTTGCCGTCAGTGTTTTTGATAACATTGGCCTTGGTGATGATGGACACGCGGTTTTTCTTGTTTTTACGTGCAAACTCATAAGCCAAGCGCGCGATACGTTCGGTACCCTGTGTGGTCGTCACGGTAAAGTCAAACGATAAATCATCATCTACCTTAACACCGTTGCTGCCTAATGTATAAGAGCCCTCTGTATTTTCACGAAAAAAAGTCCAATCGATTCCCTGCGCAGGTACTTTAACCGGACGAACATTGGCGAATAAATCCAGTTCTTTTCGCATGGCGACGTTCGCACTTTCGATATTAGGCCATGGATCGCCTGCACGCGGCGTAGTGGTTGGTCCTTTCAGAATGACGTGGCAGGTCTTTAATTCCGCCAGCACATCTTCAGGAATAGCCTTGCCTACTTTGGCACGATTTTCAATAGTAAGGCCATCAATATCTTTAAAGACAACCTTTCCGGTTTTTACTTCATTGGAAAGCAAATGCTGTAGGATGCGGGATGATTCGTGCGTAATGACCGGGCCGATGCCGTCTCCGCCGCAAACGCCGATTACAATGGGTTTCAGGGATGCATAATCCAGAAAATCCCCTTGCGCTTTCATTTTTGCTACGCGATCCAATTGGGATTCCATTAATTTTTCAAATGCTTCAAGGTGGGGCTTAAGTGTTTCGTTCATAATTGGTACATCCTCCATGTTGTCGACGGAATAAAAACCGCCGGTATCATCTCAGTCGTTTTGCTGCTTCGTATAGTTAATCAGACCACCGGCTAACAGCATGTCGCGCTGGCGCTCTGAAATATCACAACGGGTGAGGATGGTATTGCCCGTGGTTTTGTTTACAAGCGTTACGGCCTGTGCGCCCGCCTCAACTTCTTTATGAATTTCCGGCAGTTCCAGCACATCTCCAAAACTGATCGTGTCGTAATCAGCAGGATTTATGAAGATTAGCGGCAGAATACCGTTGTTGACTAAGTTTGCATAGTGAATGCGTGCAAATGATTTAGCCACTACGGCTTTAATGCCAAGGTATAACGGTGCAAGCGCAGCATGTTCACGTGAAGAGCCTTGTCCATAATTGGAGCCGCCTACGATAATACCTTTACCTTCTTTTTGTGCCCTATCAGGGAAATCAGGATCACAACGCACAAAGCAGAATGTGGATATTTTTGGAATATTCGAACGGTAGGGAAGAATCTTCGATCCCGCAGGCATGATATGGTCAGTGGTGATATTGTCGCCCACCTTTAAAAGACATTTTGCTTCAATAGTTTGCGGCAACTCAACGTTAAGCGGAAATGGTTTAATATTGGGACCGCGTACAACATCCAGATTTTTCGCTTCATCCACGCTGGCCGGCGGCTCAAACATGTTGTCATTTATGGAAAATGTCTCTGGCAAGCGGATATCCGGCTCGCTGCCAAGGCCGCGCGGGTCCGTAAGCACGCCGGTAATAGCAGAGGCAGCAGCTGTCTCTGGACTGACCAGATAGACTTTGGCATCTGCCGTCCCACTGCGTCCCTCAAAATTGCGATTGAATGTTCGCAGGGAAACGCCTCCGGAATTCGGCGATTGCCCCATACCGATGCAAGGTCCGCATGCGCATTCCAGAATCCGCGCGCCGGAAGCAATCAGGTCGGCGAGCGCACCATTGCGCGCAATCATGGTAAACACTTGTTTTGAACCCGGTGCAATGGAAAGGCTTACATCAGGGTGAACTTTGTTGCCACGCAGGATGGTTGCAATCCGCATCATGTCCAACAGAGATGAATTGGTGCAAGAGCCAATACACACCTGATCAACCTTGATTGGCCCGATGTTTTTTACAGTATCCACATTGTCCGGCATATGCGGTTTGGCAGCCAATGGAGCCAATTCGCACAAGTCAATCGTAATCGTTTCATCATATTTCGCATCGCCATCCGGCAAAATTTCCGTCCAGTCAGCTTCGCGGTTCTGTGCTTTGAGAAATGCCAGCGTAACATCGTCGGAAGGGAAGATGGATGTAGAAGCACCTAACTCCGCACCCATATTGCAGATGGTAGCGCGTTGCGGAACAGAAAGCCCTGAGATACCTTCTCCGCCGTACTCAACGATCTTACCGACGCCGCCTTTGACTGTCATGCGGCGCAAAACTTCAAGGATGATGTCTTTGGCGGACACCCACGGACGTAAACGACCGTTCAGACGTACCTTGACTATTTTCGGCATCGGTATATAATAGGCGCCACCACCCATGGCAACCGCAACATCCAAGCCGCCCGCACCCATGGCCAGCATACCAATACCGCCTCCGGTAGGCGTGTGAGAATCGGAACCAATCAGCGTTTTGCCCGGTTTGCCGAAACGCTCCAGATGTAATTGATGACAGATGCCGTTGCCCGGACGAGAAAAAGTGATACCGTGTTTTTTGGCTACTGTCTGGATATACCGGTGATCATCCGCATTTTCAAAGCCGGTCTGCAAGGTGTTATGATCGATATATGCGACAGATTTTTCAGTCTTTACCCGGGAAATGCCCAGTGCCTCAAACTGAAGATAAGCCATGGTACCAGTGGCGTCCTGTGTAAGTGTCTGATCGATTTTTAAACCGATTTCGCTGCCCGGTGTCATGTCGCCTGAAACCAAATGTTGTTTAATGATCTTTTGTGCAAGGGTATAACCCAAAATGTGCATCTCCCTTCGGTAATAAACCGCAAATTTCATATAGGGGCACTTCCAAACTAATATGCCCGTTGCTTTGTATTGCATCGTGCCACCGAATCGGGCAACACAGGGGATTTATCAAACAATGCGACCAGTCTGCACTTTTTCATTTTAAATCAATCATGTAAGATTGTCAATTCTTTCACACGGGCTACAGTAAAGTCCGTGCCTTGTGATATTCAGCACTTCCGCGGAATTGCAGCAGCGCAAAGCGTTTCTATTGGAAGCAAACGGTTGATGCGCGGTATTTCAGTGAATCTACCGATTGACAGTTTTTTTTACCGTGTTATAATGAAAACAATAGAGTCAGAAGTCTGTATGCATGTCGGGCGCGCACAAAAAGGTTGTGTGCGCCGGAGGAAACCATGAGTTATTCTATCGGTATCGATATTGGGTCCACCACGGTAAAAGTGGTGGTTTTGGATGAGAAGCAGGAAATCGTTTTTCAGTCCTATGAACGACATTTTTCACGCGTGCGGGAAAAGACGGCGGAGGTGCTTGCATCTATCGCCGACACGTACAGCGGCCACGACGTCCATATTGCAGTAACGGGATCGGCCGGTCTGGGTGTTGCCAAAGCCTGCGGCTTGGAATTTGTTCAAGAAGTTTTCGCCACCGCGGGGGCGGTGGAACAGTTTTTGCCTCAAACGGATGCCGTTATTGAATTAGGCGGGGAAGATGCCAAAATCATTTTCTTAACGGGCGGATTAGAAGAACGTATGAATGGTTCTTGTGCGGGCGGTACCGGCGCATTCATCGATCAGATGGCGACATTGCTCGGTGTGCGCACCGAAGAAATGGACGCGTTGGCATCAAAACACGAAAAAATTTATGCCATTGCATCCCGTTGCGGCGTGTTTGCCAAATCAGACATCCAGCCGCTGCTCAATCAGGGTGCGCGGCGTGAAGATATTGCAGCCTCGGTTTTTCAGGCAGTGGTAGAGCAGACAATTGCAGGACTCGCACAAGGTCGTAAGATCGAAGGGCGAGTTGCATTTCTTGGAGGACCGCTGTCTTTCTTTAGCACATTGCGTGACCGTTTCGTCCAGACACTGCACCTCTCGCCGGAAGAAGCGCTGTTTCCCAAAGAAGCTGCGTCTTTTGTCGCGTTGGGAGCTGCATTATATGCGCAAAAATTTCAAGTTGTCCCGTTTGACGACCTGCTGGAAAAATTGAAAACAGCTAAAAGTGTGCGCAATATGAATAATGTGCTGGAACCTCTTTTTCAGTCGCAGGAAGATTATGTACGTTTTGCCAAGCGTCACAGCTCATGTGCGGTTAAAGAGGTTGCTTTGTCGCAGTATCAGGGCGACGCCTATTTGGGTATCGACGCTGGTAGCACCACCTTGAAAATGGCGCTGATAACCACTAAGGGGGAACTCCTTTACAGTTTTTATGCACCCAGCCGCGGCAATACGGTCGATATCGTCAAAGGGCAATTAGAAACAATCAGCCGGCTATGCGGCGATCGTGTCCGTATTGCAAGCAGTGCTGTGACCGGCTATGGGGAAGACTTGATTCGCAGCGCATTTGGCGTAGATTTTGGACTGGTGGAAACGATAGCTCATTTTTACGCGGCGCGTCATTTTGAGCCACAGGTTGACTTCATACTGGACATCGGCGGGCAGGATGTGAAGTGCTTTAAAATTCGAAGCGGTGCGGTAGATTCCATCATGCTCAACGAAGCATGTTCGTCCGGGTGCGGTTCCTTCATTGAAACATTCGCGCTTGCGCTGGGCTATAGCGTGGCTGATTTTGCCAAGCTGGGGCTTTTCGCAAAACATCCGGTTGATCTTGGCTCCCGCTGCACCGTCTTTATGAATTCATCCGTCAAGCAGGCACAAAAAGAGGGCGCGGGTGTAGATGATATTTCCGCCGGTATTTCCATGAGTGTGGTCAAAAATGCGTTGTACAAGGTCATTCGTGCTTCCGATGCCAAATCGCTTGGCAAACATATTGTGGTACAGGGCGGTACGTTTTACAATGATGCTGTGCTGCGCGCTTTTGAAAAAGAGATGGGGCTGGAAGTGACTCGCCCAGTCATTTCCGGATTGATGGGCGCATTTGGCGCGGCTTTGTATGCACAGGAGCAGGGGAGTGGCGTATCCACTTTGCTTTCACGCGAGGCGCTTTCCACGTTTACCCATCAAACGAATACAGCCACCTGCGGATTGTGTACAAATCACTGTACTCTGACAATTAACCTGTTTGACAACGGTCGGAGATTTATAAGCGGTAACCGCTGTGAACGTCCAACCGGGCGCAAGTTGACAGAGGAACTCCCCAATCTGTTTAAGTATAAGTATGACAAATTGATGTCCTATCAGCCGGTAGCTGGATCGCGCGGCAAAATCGGTTTACCGATGATACTAAATATGTATGAAAACCTACCATTCTGGCATACATTGCTAACAGAACTTGGGTTTGAGGTGGTGCGGTCACCGGCTTCTTCACGGGCTTTGTATACGCAGGGCCAGTATACGATTCCGTCCGATACTGTCTGCTATCCGGCCAAGCTGGTGCACGGACATATCGAAGCGCTTATGGACGCAGGGGTTGATACCATTTTTTATCCGTGTATGTCCTACAATTTTGATGAGAAACGGTCGGACAATCATTACAACTGCCCGGTAGTAGCATATTATCCTGAGCTGATTGCCGCCAATGTGGACCGCTTGCAATCCGTTCGTTATCTGACGCCATATTTTGGGCTGGATCGTCCGCGTGATTTTAAAAAGCGCGCCGCGGCTTTCTTTAAAAAAGAATTCGATGTACCACAAAACGAGACACGCAAAGCGGTAGATTCCGCTTATGCCGCCTATGATAGCTATCAGAGCGATATCAAAGCATATGGTGCGCGTGCATTGGATTATGCCCGCATACACGGTAAATACGTCATCGTTCTGGCGGGGCGCCCCTATCATGTTGACCCGGAAATCAATCACGGCATCGACCGGTTGATTTCTTCTTTTGGGCTGGTTATCGTGACCGAGGATGCAGTAGCCGACTATGTAGAGGAGCCTCGGGTGAACGTGCTCAACCAATGGACATATCATGCACGTCTATATGCGGCTGCAAAATATGTCACTACCCGCCCGGATGCGCAGCTGGTGCAATTGGTATCGTTTGGCTGCGGCATTGATGCAATTACCACTGACGAAGTGCGTACGTTATGCGAAGATGGCAAAAAGTTGTATACACAAATCAAAATAGACGAGATTGACAATCTTGGTGCAGTGAAAATCCGCATCCGCAGTCTGCTGGCGGCAATGGATTCCCGCAAAAAGGAGAGGAACTATGGCTGAATTACAATACGCAAAAGACGGCCGTCTTCTTTTTACAAAAGAGATGAAAGAGGAATATACCATCCTGTTGCCAATGATGCTGCCCATCCATTTCACCTTGATGGCGAACAGCCTGAAACTGGAGGGGTATCGGGTGGAACTGCTGACGACCACACATCGCTCGGTCGTAGATGAAGGCGTCAAAAACGTGCACAATGATACGTGTTATCCGGCGCTGCTCGTCATTGGGCAATTTATTGACGCGCTGAAAAGCGGGAAGTATGACGTCAATAAAACTGCATTGCTTATCACGCAGACCGGCGGCGGCTGCCGGGCATCCAACTATATCCACCTGCTGCGCAAAGCGCTTGTCCACAGTGGTTATGATAAAGTGCCGGTTATTTCTTTGAATTTGTCTGGTTTGGAGAAAAACCCCGGTTTCTCTATAAATTTAAGGGTCGCCAAACGGTTCATTTACAGCTTGTTGTACGGTGATCTGATTATGTGCCTTGCTAACCAGTGTCGCCCATATGAAGTGAACGCCGGAGAGACCGACCGGCTTGTACAGACATGGATCGAACATTTGACAGAGGAATATAAAATATCGTCCAATCTCAAATATAATCATGTGCGTGCCAACATGGAGTTGATTGCGGCGGATTTTGCAACGCTCAAGTTACGAAACGAAGAAAAAGTCCGCGTAGGCGTGGTTGGGGAAATTTATATCAAATATGCCGCGCTTGGGAACAACAATCTGGAACAATTTTTGCATGACGAGGGCGTGGAGACGGTTGTACCCGGTCTGCTGGACTTTGTCATCTTCAAAGTAGATAATCGGTTGGAGGATTGTCGTATTTATGGCGGCAATCCGTTCAAAAAAGTTGCCATGCAGATTTTTGAACATATCTGTGAGAAAAAGCAGCGCGATTTAATTGAAGTCATATCCAAGTTTTCGAAATTCCGTGCTCCGGCACCGTTTTCACATACAAAGGAACTGGTCAAAGGTTATCTGGGATACGGCAACAAAATGGGCGAAGGCTGGCTTTTGACCGGTGAAATGTTGGAACTGGTTAAGTCCGGCACTGAAAATGTGGTTTGTACGCAGCCATTTGGCTGTTTGCCCAATCATATTGTCGGCAAAGGTATGATTCGTAAAATCAAACAGAATAATCCGCAGGCAAATATTGTCGCCATTGATTATGACCCGAGCGCCACTCGTGTCAATCAGGAAAATCGCATCAAGTTGATGCTTGCGAATGCCCGTTTGAGCGCGGAAAAGGCACACCCACGCGCGACCAGTGAGAACATCCCCATCAAAGAGACCGTGCCGGTACACTGATGTGCACGGCAGTCGCTTGACACACAGAATATTTCCAGCATAATCCAGCGTTTTCCGGTCATACTAATATCGCGGTCTTATGGCCGCGGTATTGCTTTATGAGGGGAAACGGACATGGCCAATAAAAAGCGTAACATAAAAAATGAAAACGATGGACAAAAATCGCAGATGTTCTTGCCGGATGAACAAGGCGGAGACCCAAATGACCCAAACCGCAATGATGAAAATGCAGAGACAGAAAACAACCAGTTGGATCAGCGCACCCGCCAGATCATTGAAACCGGTTCGGTTACCATGTCGAACGGAGACCGCCTGATTCACTGCCTGACAATCATTGGACAGGTGGAGGGGCATTTCATCCTGCCGCCACAAAACAAGACCACCAAATATGAACATGTTATCCCGCAAATTGTCGCGGTGGAAGAAGATCCACATATCGACGGTTTGTTGATTATTCTCAATACAGTTGGCGGTGATGTGGAAGCTGGGCTTGCAATTGCCGAACTGATATCCGGTATGAAAAAACCGACCGTTTCGCTGGTACTTGGGGGCGGGCATTCTATCGGTGTACCTCTTGCTATCTGCGCGCGCAAATCATTCATTGCGCCTACTGCCACCATGACCATACATCCGGTGCGTATGAACGGTATCGTGGTAGGCGTTCCACAGACACTCAGCTATTTTGATAAAATGCAGGATCGTATTGGCAAATTTGTGGCGCAGAACTCACACATCGCGCCAGAGCGATTTAAACAGCTTATGATGCATACCGGAGAATTGGTGCTGGATGTCGGCACGGTTCTGGAAGGCGAAGAGGCTGTTAAAGAAGGGCTGATTGATCAGGTAGGCGGATTATCCGACGCCATTGCGTGTCTGTACCGTATGATTGATGAGGCCAAACAAGAAGAAAAAACGTCTGCTGAAAATGAGGAATCCCAAACAACGGATGTAATGCAGGATACAGAGAAAAAGCACCACAAAGAGCACGCGAAAAGCATCAATATGATCGGTGACGCACCAGTAATCGAGCCAGCCCGTTCTGCTGCGCGGCGCGGCCGTCGGCGGAAAGCAGAGATGTAACGGGCCTCAAGGAAGGGAAACGGTATGCTGCTTTACACGATTATGCCCTATGACAGTATTTTTGGACAAGGTTCAATTGCGCAAGAGGAACAACCCCAGACGGGGACATCGGCCATTCAAGGCGGGTTTGTGGAGTGGACACAGGTAGGCAAGAACCGGTGCGTATCACGGGTGTATTCCACAGATCCATCAGTTTACCTGAGAGCCGACTATGCGCCGGGTGCGCCATGGTTTCCCAAAGGTTGACATTTACCTGTCTGGACGGTACAATAGGGGGAGTGACCGGTATTGTTACTCATCTATTGTATATTTCACTGGAATGAGAAAAGAAACATCTGTTATTCCTAAAAAGTTGTTTTTTTGAATTTGTGCGCGGATAAGCCTGCAAGCGGCGTTCGGTATATCCGCGCCTGATATACATAAGCCCGACGCGCGCTTTTTCCAAAAAGTGTGTGCCGGGCTTCGAATGCTTTGTGATGGGGAGGGGGCGCGCGATGCCAACGCGGACAAGCACAACCAAACACACAACACCGGCAAAACGGGGAAAGCGCCGTACCCCTGCCAAAAAGAAACAAAAACAAACGACCGATACACATCAATTGGCAGCAATCCTCTTGATGGCTACAGCGTTACTGTTGGCTGCACTTGTATTTTTGTCCGGCGCACATGTTTGGCTTACGGTGCATCGGTTATTGTTTGGTTTGTTTGGACCACTTGCTTATATTCTTCCTCTACTTTGTGCGTATGTATCTGTCGCGGTAGCTTTGGATAAACCACTTTCATCTGTTCGTATCCGTCTATTGGAAGCGCTCCTGCTGTTGTTTTTTGTCTGTGGAACAGTACATATTTTTGTGTTTGGTGGATTTCCTGGCACATATGCACTATATGAAAGCGGCATACAGCGTACCTCGGGAGGATTGGTGGGCGGACTGATTGGTGCGCCACTTTTTACTTTTTTAGGAAAATCCGGTGCTGCCGCCACTCTCGTTATTCTTTCTATCGCGGATTTTTTTATATTGACGGGGTTGACCATCCTGCATGTTATCCGTGCGCTGCATATGGCAAACGAGCGACGTAAAACAGTTGTGGAGGCACATGCCGCGAGCGCGGCTGCCCGTGCTCAAACCGACAGCACTGTGACAAACCGTCGGAAAAAGGCAACGCAAATCGACTTGCCTCTGACGGATCAGGATGCCGCATCCAAAGCGGAAAAGCCCATTGCCGGTTTGGATGAATTGGTCGGAAAAATTGCCAAGCTGGGTGATCATCCCAAAGAATCGGAGGATATATCCCCAAAATCGCCCGCTCTATCTGTTGCTGCTACTGCGGAAAAGGCGGAAAAATCCTCCAGCCCAATCGTAGAACGAACGGAGCCCAAAGAGCCCCGTGTTCCCGCACCATATCAGCCCCCGTCCGTTTCTTTGCTGAAATTCGGTCAATCGCCGGATACACATGGCATGGCGCAGGAATTAAAAGAAAATGCCGCACGTTTGGTGGAAACATTACGCAGCTTTGGTGTGGAAACGCGCATTACCGATATTTGCCGAGGGCCTACAGTGACGCGATATGAGATACAGCCTTCTGCGGGAGTGAAAATCAGTCGTATTACGTCTTTGGCGGACGATATCGCGCTCAACCTGGCGGCTGCCGGGGTGCGTATTGAAGCACCAATCCCCAACAAGTCAGCAGTCGGCATCGAAGTCCCCAACAAAAACGTCAGCGTCGTGCATATCCGGCAGATACTCGAATCCGGCGAATTTATCAACGCACAGAGTCGCTTGACCATTGCGCTGGGAAATGATATTGCCGGAAACAGTACTGTGGGAGACATCGGCAAAATGCCGCATTTGTTGATTGCGGGCGCGACTGGGTCCGGAAAATCAGTCTGCATCAATTCCATCATCATCAGCTTATTGTACAAAGCCGCTCCGGAAGAAGTGAAGTTTTTGATGGTGGACCCCAAGGTGGTGGAACTTGGTATTTACAACGGCATCCCGCATTTGCTGGTGCCCGTTGTGACCGATCCGCGTAAAGCAGCGGGTGCGCTCAACTGGGCGGTTACCGAGATGCAGAACCGTTACAAGGCATTTGCGGATAATAATGTGCGCGATCTGCGCGGCTTTAATGCGCTTGCCGCGCGTACCGAGGGAATGGAGACCATGCCGCAGGTGGTCATTATTATTGATGAGTTATCTGATTTAATGATGGTCGCATCAAAAGATGTAGAGGATGCTATTTGCCGTTTGGCGCAGATGGCCCGTGCAGCCGGTATGCATTTGGTTATTGCCACACAGCGCCCCTCGGTAGACGTAATCACTGGTGTCATCAAAGCCAATATTCCATCCCGCATTGCGTTTGCTGTTTCCTCACAGGTCGATTCCCGCACCATTCTTGATGCAGGCGGTGCTGAAAAACTGCTTGGGCGAGGCGATATGCTTTTCCTTCCTATTGGCGCATCCAAACCCATGCGCGTACAGGGATGTTTTGTTTCTGATGACGAGGTGGAAAAAGTCGTTGATTTTGTCAAGCAGAGTGCTTCACCTAATTATGACGATACAGTCATCGACGAAATCGAGAAGCAAGCGGCAAAAGAGAAAAAATCCGACGAGTCGACGCAGGATGACGATGCTGACGCCATGCTGCCACAAGCTATCGAATGCGTAGTTGATGCGGGCATAGCATCCACTTCGTTGCTCCAGCGCAGGTTAAAACTGGGCTACGCACGGGCAGCACGTATCGTAGATGAGATGGAATCACGCGGTATCGTCGGCCCGCTGGAAGGCAGCAAGCCAAGGCAGGTGTTGATTTCACGCCAGCAATGGATCGAGATGAATATGAGCCAACAGCCGTAATAGCCGCAAAGGAGAACCATGTTTTTACCCATTTCACAGGCAGATATGCAGGCACGCGGCTTGCATTATCTTGATTTTATCTGCGTAACGGGCGACGCATATGTTGACCACCCGAGCTTTGGTATCGCAATTGTTTCTCGTGTGTTGGAGGCAGCAGGGTTCACTGTTGGCATCCTCGCGCAGCCAGATTTTCATGACACTGCCAGCATGACGGCACTGGGACGTCCACGTTACGGTTTTTTCGTAACAGGCGGGAACATTGACTCGATGGTGGCACATTACACCGTGGCAAAACGCCCGCGCGGGGAGGATCTATATTCCCCCGGCGGCAAACCACACCGTCGTCCGGATCGTGCCACACTGATTTATACGCGTTTACTTAAAGAAGCCTACCCCGACTGCCCTGTCATCATCGGTGGACTGGAAGCCAGTCTGCGGCGTTTTGCACAGTATGACTATTGGGCGGATAAGGTGCTGCCATCTATCCTGCCGGACGCAGGTGCCGATCTGCTGGTATTCGGCATGGGGGAGCGCCAGACAATTGAAATTGCCAAACGCCTTGCCGGACATGAAAAAGCGAACGCATTGCAAGATATTAGGGGAACCTGTTATTTTACCAAAGAGCTTCCAATGGGTGATTTTCGATTTTGCCCATCGTTTGACGAGGTGCGCTCGAATAAAAAATCGTATGCCCGCGCGTGCCGTATTCAATACGACGAACAGGATGCGGTGATCGGTAAAGCACTCGTGCAGCGCCACCCGGGCGGGTATCTGGTGCAGAACCGTCCCGCTATGCCACTGGAGACGGAGGAACTTGACCGCGTCTACGCCCTGCCGTACATGCGCACATGGCATCCGTCCTATGCTAAAGAGGGCGGTGTGCCTGCCATTGAAGAAGTGTTGTTTTCCATTACGCATAATCGCGGCTGCTTTGGAGCTTGCAATTTTTGTTCCATAGCATTTCATCAAGGGCGCGCTGTTACCAGTCGCAGCGAAACCTCTTTGCTCGCGGAAGCAAAAGAATTGGTCGAGCGTGAGGACTTTAAAGGGTACATCCATGATGTCGGTGGACCAACGGCTAATTTCCGCGCGCCATCCTGCGAAAAACAGAAAGCTGCCGGTCTTTGCAAAGGGAAAAAATGTCTTGCACCAAAACCATGCCCGCAGCTGCATGTTTCCCACGCCGAATATCTGGGGATTTTGCGCAAATTGCGGATGCTTCCAGGCGTGAAACGTGTTTTTATCCGCTCCGGTATCCGCTATGATTATCTGATGCTTGACAAGGACGAGGCTTTTTTCAAAGAGTTGGTGCGCTACCACGTAAGCGGGCAACTGAAAGTAGCACCTGAACATTGCTCGTCCGCTGTGCTTGATAAAATGGGCAAGCCACACATTGAAGCCTATCTGGCGTTTGCCAAGCGGTTTTATTCACTGACCAAGGCAGCTGGAAAAGAGCAATATCTGGTTCCATACTTAATGTCCTCCCATCCGGGCAGCACACTCAAAGATGCGGTGGAGCTGGCTGTCTTTTTGAAACGGGAGCGCATCCGGCCGGAACAGGTGCAGGATTTTTATCCCACACCGGGTACGATCTCTACCTGCATATTTTATACAGGGCTTGACCCGTATACGGAAAAACCGGTTTTTGTACCGCGTACACCCGAGGAAAAAGCGATGCAGCGCGCGCTGCTGCAATATTTCAATCCCAAAAACAGGGCACTGGTCGAAAAAGCGCTGATACAGTCGGGTCGGCGTGACCTGATTGGAAACGCACCGGATTGTCTGATCCGCCCGTCACACAAACCGCATCCTACAAATTCTAAAACAGTGCCTCACGGGCAGCAACGGACTGGCGTGGAAAAAACGGAAAAGGGGAAAGCCGCATGGCACGCAACAAAAAAACGACATTAAGACCTTGGCACGGCATTTTAGGCGCGGTTGTGGTACTGTTCATAGTGTTTGCCAACCTGGTGGACAAACAGGGGCTTCCCGGTTTTTTGCAGCGCCCCGCCGACCAAATCAATTCCGCCACCGGCGGCTTGCTGTATCAGGTGGACACCAAACCCGCGCTCAAAGGGTTATCTGTGCATTTTATTGATGTGGGGCAGGGAGACAGTGCATTTATTTGGTGCGGCGGCGAATCCATGATGATCGACGGTGGCCCGAATGACTCAAACGGCAAAGCCGAACGGTATGTCGCTTCTTATGGAATTAAAACGCTTAAATATATTGTGCCAACGCATCCCGACGAGGATCATACAGGTG
>NZ_JBDNLG010000069.1:0-16018 GCF_047718355.1 Ethanoligenens sp. | reverse complement strand
ACAGAAAGGTTGCACTATGTTTATATTTAAAAAAATATTAGTTTATATTCAGGCTACCGATCACATTTTAATCTTATTAACAACGCTTGCTACCGTCTTTGGTTTTGTTTTGATCGATAGTGCAACGCAAGGTTCTGTACGCATGCTGACCGTTCAAACAATCGGAATGATCATTGGCTACGTCGCGATGGTGATTATCTCCCAAATTGATTACCATGATATTGCGGGGGCATGGAAAGTGTTGGCGATTATCAGCATCTTTTTTCTGATTCTCACGATCGTCATCGGCTCCTCACGGGCAGGTTCTCAGGATAGAGCGTGGATTAGAATTGGGTCTAACACCATTCAGCCTTCGGAGTTCATCAAGATTATTTTTGCAATTACATTTGCCAAGCATTATGATTTGATTAAAGAACAAATCAACAAACCACGGAACGTCGTAATGCTCACCCTACATGCCATGGTGCCGATTGTCCTATTGCTCTTGCAACGCGATATGGGGATGCTGCTTGTTTATACGCTTATGTTTGCGTGCATGATGTTTGCTGCAAACGTAAAATTGCGATATTTCTCCATCGCAGGTCTTGCCATCTTAATAAGTGGTCCTATTATATGGTCAAAGATTTTGGGTGCCACGCAAAAAAACCGTATCTTATCGCTTTTTGATCCTGTAAAATATTCAACAGACGCTTACCAGCAAACCCAGGGGCGTCTTGCCATCGGGTCGGGTGGTTTATTGGGGGAAGGTCTTTTTCATGGTCAGATTACGCAGGGAATCGCATCTCAATTACCCGAAAAACAAAATGACATGATTTTTGCGGTAGCAGGCGAAGAACTGGGCTTTATCGGATGTGTAGCAATCCTGGTGATTTTCTTATTCTTCCTGATTCGTCTGATACAAATCGCTCGAAAATCCAAAGATGCAATGGGATGTATTATCTGTATCGGCGTGTTTGCATCCTTTGCCGTGCAGGTGGGCGTCAATGTTGCCGCAGCGCTCATGTTCTTCCCGATTACCGGTATCTCCCTGCCGTTTTTCAGTTATGGCGGTTCTTCCATCATATCCTGCTTTGCCGCCGTAGGCATAGCGCTATCGGTTTATATGCACCGCAGCACATCTATTTTTTCTGATAAACCCAAACAAAAATTCGCATAAAAACAATCGGAAGAGAACCGTCCGCCTCTACCAATGCGCCGCCATCCTTGGTTTGCGGAGGATGGCGCTTGCGCCGGCTACTTGTATCGTTTATAGTGGTAGTATCCAAGACATAACGGTACAATCTGTCTGGAGATGTAAAGGCGGTAGAGGCGATGCAAAAGATTCTGTTGGTGGAAGATGACCCGGCACTCCTGGCCGGGCTGCAATACAGCGTGGAAAAAGATGGTTATCAGGTATACACGGCGGGTACTGTCCGCGACGGTTGGGCCTGCTTTTTACGGGAACCGCCCGATTTGGCCGTGTTGGACGTGGGCTTGCCGGACGGCACCGGATTTGACTTGTGCAGACGGATACGGGAGCAGTCGCAAATACCCATTCTTTTCCTCACTGCCCGTGACGAAGAAACACAGGTGGTGATGGGACTGGATATGGGCGGTGACGATTACATTACCAAACCGTTCCGTCTGCGCGAACTGCTGTCACGCATCAAGGCGCTGCTACGCCGCAGTGCGGACAAACCGGTGCAAACACTGGTTTCCGACCCGTTTACGCTTAAAGCGGACGAATCCCGTCTATTCCGGAATAATCAGGAGATTGCACTCACACCGGCTGAATACCGGCTGCTCCATATGCTGATGCGTCACGAAGGGCAGACCTTGACCCGCGATCAGCTGCTGACAGCGCTATGGGACAGCAGCGGTGATTTTGTGGACGAAAACACCTTGTCCGTCTATATTCGCCGCCTGCGAGCCAAAGTGGAGGATACTCCCTCCCACCCCGCATATATCCAGACAGTGCGCGGCGTAGGGTATCGATGGAAAAGCGCAGAGGGGTGCCGGACATGCCATTGAACCATGCTTTTCAAGAACGGCCCTGCCGTCGGCTGACAGCGGTCGGCCTGTTGCTGGCGCTCGGGCTGATTGTGGCATTCGCACTGGGCACATGGCTGTCGGCGCGGCAAATGGAAACAAAACTGGTTGCACGTGAATGCGCTGTCGCAGGGCGGCTGATGAACAGCCACGCGGCAAGCGCCGATGCCGTAGCAGACGCGTTCACCGACAAACACATTTCTGCCAGCGACCAATCGCTTGGCGCGCGGACATTTGCAGTAAGAGGATATGATGCCCCATCCGCCGACCTGCTCGCTCCTTTTTTCCACACCACCTTGTGGAAATCCACGCTTTTCTACGCGGGCTGCGCTATCCTGGCATTGCTGCTTTACGGTGTCTCTGCACTGTCGAGTATGACCGGAATATATGCGGCCATCGCCCGTGTGTCCGCGCAGGCAGTAGAAATTGGCCGGGGAAATCTCCGCGTGCGGCTTGACCAGAGCGCCGAAGGTGCGTTGGGGCGGATGCAGACCTCTTTGAACGAGGTGGCGGCGGGAATACAGGCAACTTTTGATAAGATGGCCAAAGACCGCGCGTTTCTAAAAGATTTGATTTCAGATATTTCTCACCAGTTAAAAACACCACTCGCGGCGCTCAAGATGTATCAAGAAATTTTATTGCAGGAACCGATGGAAGCAAACGCGCAGGCATTTGTTGTGCGCAGTGGTGAGCAAATCGAGCGCATGGAATGGCTGGTGCTTGGCCTGCTGAAAATGGCGCGCATTGAGGCTGGGCAACTGTTATTCCATCTGCACCCACACGATTTGTGTGCATTGACCCGACAGGCAGCGGCGGATTTTGCACATATGGCGGCGGACAAAGGCGTTGAACTCACCGTTGCCAACAATGGGTGTCCTATGCTGCTGTGTGACGCAGCATGGCTGCGGGAAGCAGTGGGCAATGTGGTCAAAAACTGCATTGAGTGTACACCGGCAGGTGGACGGGTACGATTGGAGGCCTCGGCAACGCCCGTCATGGTAACGCTTACCGTGCGGGACACTGGCCCCGGCATCCATCCCGACGACCTGCCGTTTGTTTTCAGGCGGTTCTATCGCGGACACGGACACACCGGTGCCGGCAGCGGCATCGGCCTTTCCCTCGCGCAGGCCATCACCGAGCAAATGGGCGGCACGCTCAATGCGGGCGGCATCTTTGGGGAAGGGGCGGTGTTTACTTTTACATTCCTATTCAAATCCATGTAAAACGCCCGTGTGTGGTATCTTACAAAACCGTAAGATTTCCTCCCTGTTTTTTCACCGGATCGTAAGATTGCGCCGCCATACTGTATACATCATCCAAAAGGAGGCATATCTATGCAGATATTGGCGACTCAAGGTCTCTGCAAGACCTATGGAAAAGGTGAAACCCAGGTTCAGGCGCTCAAGCCGACGGATATTGCGGTGCAAAAAGGCGAATTTGTCGCCATCATCGGACCGTCCGGCTCCGGAAAATCCACCATGCTGCACATGCTCGGCGGGCTGGACTATCCGACAGGCGGCAAGGTTTTCATTGACGGTACGGATATTTTCTCTATGAAAGAAAAGGAGCTTTCTGTTTTCCGCCGCCGGAAAATCGGATTCGTCTTTCAGGCATTCAATCTGGTGCCGGTGCTCTCGGTAGAAGAAAACATTACGCTGCCGCTTCTGCTTGACCACGCCGCACCGGACAAAACTTATGTTCAGGAAGTCATCCATGCACTGGGTCTGGAACAACGCCGCACCCACCTGCCCTCACAGCTTTCCGGCGGGCAGCAGCAGCGCGTGGCGATCGGGCGGGCATTGGCGGCAAAGCCGGCCATCATCCTTGCAGATGAGCCTACCGGCAATCTGGACACGCAAAACAGCAAAGAAGTACTGGCGCTTTTGCATATGAGTGTGCAAACATACAATCAGACACTCATCGTCATCACGCACAATCCGGAAATTGCGGCACACGCCGACCGGATATTGCGTATTGAAGACGGCACGGTCACCGAGTTGGAAGCGGGTGGCAGCCATGCTCAATGAGAACGGCATTGCACGGCGCTACCTGACCGCGCAGAAAAAACGCACGGTACTGCTTACACTGGGTGTCGTGCTGGCCATCGCGCTCATCAGCACCTTGTTCTCTTTGCTCAATCTGTTGCAGGCATTCGAGGTGCGGATGGAAGTCAGGGGAAGCGGCGTCTGGCATGTGATGGCAACCGGATGCACGCCCGCGCAGGCCGCTGCTCTGCAAAAAAGAGTGGATGTGTCCGCATCCGGCAGACTTTTGAAGGTCACGCAGGACACACAGCTTCAAAGCACCGCACTCCAATCCCTATACGGCGCGGACGCGGGCGGTCTGACACAGCGCAACCAGAGCGTACTTTCCGGCAGACTGCCGCTCAAGGCGGATGAAATTGCGCTGGAAAACTGGGCGCTCCAAAAAATCAAGCCCGGCGCCAGAATTGGCGATTCACTGATGCTCTCAACAGGGCAAACCTCGCAGTCTTATCGTTTGACCGGCATTTTAGAAGACAACGACGACAATAAAACGAACAACCTGTTCGCCGCGTGGATTTCACTGGGCGCGGCGCAGACCCTAAACGGCTCCCATTCCGTGAATGTACTCATGCAGGTAGCCGGCGGTGTGGATATCAATCAGTTCGTGAAAAGCATCCAAAAGGAGCAGCATCTGTCCGCCGGACAGGTCACACCGCACACCACCTTACTGGCGGCGCTTGGACGTTCCCACGATAAAGAGGTGCTTGGAATCTACGCCGTAGGCGCGGTGCTGGCCGCGCTGGTGCTGTTCGCCGCCATTGTCATGATCTACAACGCGTTCAACATGTCGGTCACGCAGCGCATCCGACAGTTTGGGTTGTTGCGCGCCATGGGCGCCACCCCCGCACAGATTCGCCGGATGGTGCGCGCGGAAGCGGGACAGATCTCTTTGCTCGGTGTTCTGCCGGGCGTCGTACTGGGCGCGGCAGTCACCATCGCACTCAATCTGTTTCTGCGTCACATGTTCCCGGTCGAATTCGGCGGAGACGCGCCGGTACTATTCATTTCGTGGCCTTCGTTAGGCGTCGGCGCAGTAATCGGCGTGTTGGGCACACTGGTTTCCGCTCTGCGTCCCGCAAGCCGTGCGGGTAAAGTTTCTCCGGTGGAAGCCATCGCCGCCATAACCGGGACCAACATCAAAAAACGCAAGGCCATGGGCGTGGCGACGCATGTCCTTCCGGTGGAAACTGCAATCGCTCTGCGGCAGGTGTTGGTGCGCAAGCGTTCCTTTTTACTGACGGCGATTTCCCTTGCATTCGGCATTCTTCTTCTGCTTGCCTTTTCCCCTGTGACCGATATGCTCCTGCAAGGCACCCGCCACAATTTTGATCTGGGCGACGCATATGCCGCGTCCACAACAAAAGGGCAAGGGTTTTCAGACGCAACCGTGCAGTCCTTCTCGCGCATCAACGGCGTGCAATCCGTTTCAGCAAAACGTATCGATCTGGTGGATGCAACATTCTCCTATTCCCTGCTTGGTGAGAACTATAAACGAAGCATACGGGATGCACATTGGGCCAAAGCAGCCAACGGTGCCAACGGCATGGTGCAGACCACTGAAAAGTCAATCCTCGCGGGGTTGTCGAACACGGACATTCGGGCATTGCAGAGCGATCTCATCGCCGGTAGCATCGACCCGGCGCAGCTCAACCGGGAAAACGGTGTGCTGCTGATGCTCAACAATACGCCTGCTCTCCTCAATGTCAGCGACCTACAGCCCGGCGATACCATCCACATCAATGGAAGAACAATGACCATCTGCGGCATCGTGCAGGCAAACGCTGTGCTGTACATGTTCAACACGTCCGGCGGCAATCCGCTGCTCGGCATGTACACGACCAACCAGGTGTTCAACACGTTTTCTTCCATCTCCCCGAACTTAGTCACCATGACCTTGCACCAGGGTGTAAACGGAAACACCGTCGTTTCACACATCAAAGAGCAAACCGCAGGCATTCCCGGCGTGCTGTCCGGCAATCAGCAGCCCGCGCAGCAGGAATCCCGCAATACCCAAATGGTTGGAAATGTCTTTCTCTACGGTTTTATCGGGGTCATCGGGCTGATCGGCGTACTGAATATCATCAACACTATCGGCACCAATGTGCTGGTGCGCACGCGAGAAATCGGGTTGCTGCGTGCAGGCGGCATGACTATGGGGCAGGTAACAGCCATGCTCGTCAGCGAATCGGTGCTGTATGGCGTGTTGGCACTGCTCATTGGGCTGACGGCTGGCATTCCTTTAAATCATCAGTTCTCACAATTGATGGTGCAGCGCGTCTATGGAATGCCATGGCAGCTGCCCTGGTCTATGGTAGGCATTGCGTGCGCAATTTCCATTCTGGCAATTTTCCTGTCGCTCATTTCTCCCCTGCGGCATATCAAAAAACTCGAGATTACACGTGCCGTCACTGTAGAATGACACCGCGCCTCCTTTTCCGCCCACTTCTTTTTTGTATAAAATACGATCCTCCTGCGGTACATATGGAATAAATTGATAAAATTCATAATGTAACGCTTGAAAATAGTCATATTTTAGTATACCATGGTGTGGCACTGGACAACTGACATCGTTGGGCGCATTCACGCGATGCACAAAAGAAGGATGGTAGATATGAATATTTTGGTAACCGGCGGCGCGGGATATATCGGCAGTCACACATGTGTAGAATTGCTGGCAAGCGGCCATAATGTGATTGTTCTGGATAACCTGTATAACAGCAAAAAAGAAGCGCTACATCGTGTGGAAAAGATTTCTGGTCGTACGCTGACGTTCTATGAGGGAGATGTGCGCGACGGCGCATTGCTCACTTCTATTTTTGCATCGCATCCAATTGACGTCGTTATCCATTTTGCCGGGCTCAAAGCCGTGGGCGAATCAGTCCAAAAGCCCATTTTATATTACGAAAACAACATCGGCGGGGTGGTCACACTCTGCCGTGCCATGCACGAAGCGGGCGTGCGCAGCATCATTTTCAGCTCTTCCGCCACAGTCTACGGTGTGCCCAAAACGGTACCTATTACGGAAGATTTCCCGCTCTCCGTAACCAATCCCTATGGCCGTACCAAGTTGATGACAGAGGAAATTCTGCGGGACATCTTTACTGCGGACGACCGGTGGAGCGTCATTCTGCTGCGGTATTTCAATCCCATCGGTGCGCATGAGAGCGGGCTGATTGGCGAATATCCAAAAGGCATTCCCAACAATCTCACCCCATACATCGGGCAGGTGGCCACCGGCAAACTGAAAGAACTGAAGGTCTTCGGGAACGATTACCCGACACCGGATGGCACTGGCGTACGGGATTACATCCATGTGGTGGATTTAGCAAAAGGACACGTCTGTGCACTGAAAAAAGCCAGAGAAGCAGGCGTGCATATCTATAACCTCGGCACCGGCGTAGGCTACAGCGTACTGCAAATTGTCTCCGCATTTGAAAAAGCGTGCGGCAAAGAAATACCGTATGCATTCGCACCGCGCCGGGCGGGCGATGTGGCGGAAAACTATGCCGACCCATCCAAAGCGTTGCGCGAACTGGGTTGGAAAACAGAAAAAGGCATTGATGAAATGTGCCGGGATCTGTGGAAATGGCAGTCGAACAATCCGGACGGATACCCGGACGAAATCCACTGAGCAGTCGCCATCGTGTCACTGTTGCAACGGATGTTTGATTGAACACAGCACCTTGTCCTCAACACCAAAATCTGCTGTTAACAAGACGCACCCGCCAATTGGCAGGTGCGTCTGTTTATATGTCACTGGTTTTATAGGCTTTCCAGACAAAACCCACTTTAAAACAGTGATGGCATAACCGCCTACGGTTGACGAGATGGGTTCATACGGTCTACAATGATACGCAGAGACCATATGCTTTTTACATGCAACCCTTGCCAACGCGCCACGGCAATCATCTGATAAAAAAGAGGTTTCACACTATGAATGAATACGCTTTCAACGATTTAAACACCCCCGAGGGAGCCACCATCTTCACCAAAGGGATCGGTGCAAACATTATGAGTCAGATTCTGTTGGATTCCAAGTCCAACAAGGTCTGGGATACTGCGGAAGTCAAAAACCTGTCTGCTCTGTCGACGTTCGAGATACGCAAGATCATCACGCGCGTCTTTGACAATTCTCTCGCCAAAAAAGGGTACTTTGGCATTGACGGCGGGAATACATCTAAATTGAACGAGACCATCTGCAAAAAATTGGTTTCGGATTTTGTGGAGAAACGGCTGCACAGCAGCGTCTATCATCTGTTTTCCTCTGCCATCCGTGAGCAGGACGGCCTCACGTCGGACGAAAACTTGTATGTAATCGCACCGTTCGCGTATTGCCCCATCGGAGTCGGATACTCAAAAGTCTACGCAAAAGCATTTAGCCTGCTGCTGCAATCATCCATCCTGCTCAATGCATTCCACCGCTGCATTGACAGCAATTTCAAGATCGAGGACCCCTTGAGCGAATTGCTGTTCCGCCGCCGCCTATATACCATCGAGGCCGGCTGTGACTTAATCCCATTGAACAAAGTTTCAAACGATTATCGATACAGCGTGCTGATTGCAAAGTGGAACTGGCTGCTGCGAAATCAATATGTCGATATCCTGTTGGAACAAAAGCTGCCCTATCATACAGGGGAAACAGGCTTCTTCCGCCCGCGCATTTTTGCCGCTGTCCGTGATAAACGTTATGGCTTGTCAACGGACTGCTGGTACAGCGCGGATGTAAACGGGCTGCGCTGGGAAAACAGTGGCAGCGTTTTGTCTGTCTCGCTCTACGAGGGTGCGGATTATGGCAATATTGTTGGCTCGGTGGACCTCAAGGACGTCATCTTTACCCTGTTTGCCAATGAAGAAGGCGCCTAAACCCTTTTGGTCAAACCCGGGACTTTTGGAGCCTGATATAAATGTCTGCAAAAGCAGCTGCCGTATCATGGCAAATTATCTAAAATCAGAACAGATATCGCCGTCGTTGCTGAAAATCAGAAGCGACCCTCATTCTATGCCGCTCCGAAGTGAAACGCAGCATATTGTAAAGGGGTATCTCCAATGGATCAATTGGACACCAAGACCAAATATTTCAAATTACTTGCCGCACAATATCCCACTGTGCAGGATGTCTGCACCGAAGTCATCAATTTACAGGCCATTTTGAATCTGCCAAAAGGCACCGAACATTTCATGAGCGACCTGCACGGAGAATATGAGGCATTTTACCACATTCTGAATAATTGTTCGGGTGTTGTGCGTGAAAAAGTAGACTTGTTATTTGAACACACCATGTCAGAATCCGAGCGTTCCGAACTGTGTACGCTCATCTACTATCCCACTGAAAAACTGAAGCTTACACGGGAAACCGGCAGAAACTCGCCCGCATGGTATCGCTTCACCCTGCAATGCATGATACAGCTTGCCAAGATGCTGTCTTCTAAATACACACGTTCCAAAGTCCGCAAAGCCATGCCCAAAGCATATGCTTACATTTTGGATGAATTGCTCCATGCCCAGCCGGATGAAGACAACAACCAGCTGGTTTACCATGACAAAATTATCGACACCCTCATCGGGCTGGGCAGCGGCGATGACTTCATTGAAGCACTCGCTATGCTCATCAAGCGGCTGGCAGTCGATCATCTGCACATCGTGGGTGATATCTTCGACCGCGGCCCGCGCCCGGACACCATCATTGAATTTTTAATGGGGCACCACTCGTTTGATATTGAGTGGGGCAACCATGACATCCTGTGGATGGGCGCGGCGGCTGGCAGTGAGGCCTGCGTGGCCACGGTGGTGCGCAACAGTGTGTCTCACCACAACATGGACGTATTGGAAAAGGGCTATGCCATCAGCCTGCGGCCGCTCACGCTGTTTGCCCAGCGAACCTACAGCACGTATACCGACCCAAACAAGGCCGCCTTGGAGGCTATATCCGTCATCCTATTCAAAATCGAGGGGCAGATCATCCAGCGGCATCCCGAATACCACATGGAAGACCGTCTGCTGTTGGATAAAATCAATTATTCAGACAAAACCGTACGTTCCTACGGCAGAGACTGGTCGATGCGTACCGTTGATTTTCCCACTGTGGATCCGTCAAATCCGTATGTGCTCACAGCAGATGAACAAACCGTCCTCACCGGTTTAAAGAATGCATTCTGTGAAAGTGAACGCTTGGACCGGCACATCCGTTTCCTGTATGAGACCGGCAGTGTCTATCTCTGTTTCAATCAGAACCTGTTGTTCCACGGATGCATCCCGATGAACGAACACGGACAATTTGAATCGGTATCCATAGGCGGGCAAACCTACAAAGGCAAGGCCTATATGGATG
Source organism: Ethanoligenens sp. (assembly GCF_047718355.1). NCBI lineage: Bacteria > Bacillati > Bacillota > Clostridia > Eubacteriales > Oscillospiraceae > Ethanoligenens > Ethanoligenens sp. The sequence continues at coordinate 5,617 of NZ_JBDNLG010000069.1, read as the reverse complement.
CCGCCGAACGGATCGCGCGCCGCGCCTATTTCGGGAAAAAAAGTCTGGATTGTCTGGATTTCATGTGGTATCTCTGGTGCGGCAGCAAATCCCCGCTCTGCGGCAGAACCGTCAAGACCTTTGAACGCATGTGGGTGGAAGATCCCGCTGCATGGGTGGAGCCGCAAAACGACTATTATGTCTACTGCCAGCAGGAGACCTCCTGCCGTATGGTTCTGCGGGAATTTGGCCTGTATGGTGAGTTCTGCCATATCATCAACGGTCACTTGCCTGTGAAGGTCATACGGGGCGAGCGGCCGGTCAAAGGGGACGGCGTGCTTATCACCATTGACGGCGGTTTCTGCCGCGCCTATCAAAAAACGACCGGCATTGCGGGATATACGCTGATTTTCAATTCTCATGGGCTGCGACTGATGTCCCACCAGCCATTCAAAGGCAAAGAAGATGTTTTGGAAGCAAACGGCGATATGCAATCACAATCCGAGGTGATTGCCACCGCACCCAAGCGTGTGCTGGTGATGGACACCGACAATGGGCATATCATTCGCGAGCGCATCGCCGATTTGGAAGAACTGATGCGCGTTTTTCGCGCGGAAGATCTGGATGGTCACTTATAGACCGCCACTGTTAAAAATGCCGGTTCTGCGGCCTCGTACATACAAAAGGGAATGCACCTGTGCAAATAGGTGCATTCCCTTTTCATATCTTGTTCGTCTGTCGTTCTCAGAAACCGTCAGATCATTCTGTTCAAGAGTCAATATACCCTTGAATCAGCATATGCAGCAACTCATCTCTGTCGAGCTTACGTATCAGTGCCCGTGCATTGTTATGCGTGGTAATATAGGTTGGGTCTTCTGAAAGCAAGTAACCAACGATTTGATTGACAGGATTATATCCTTTTTCCTTCAGGGCGTCATAAACAGCCGTGAGGATCGTTTTCATTTCCTTGCCCTTATCTTCATGGATCGAGAAAATCATGGTCGGTTCATTTGGCGGCTCGTGCATATTGACACCCCCTGTTAGAATTAGGATACTCTATACTGAAGCAATTTGCAAGACCTAAAACCAAAAAGCAACAGTTTTACGCCCGCAAAACCGCACCGGCTTTTTCCAAAGCCGCTAACATTTTTTTCACAACCGCGTCGGCTTCCTTATCCGTGAGGGTATGATCCGGCACGCGCAGTGTAATGGAAAACGCCACGCTCTTTTTGCCCGGATCAATCTGCTGCCCCTGATATACGTCAAAGAGCCGGATGCTTTCCAGCGTATTTTTTGCCGCGTCGCGCATGGCTTTTTCTAATGTAAGCACCGGAATAGACGCATCGCACAGCACCGCGATATCCCGTGTTGTCGCCGGGAATTTCGGCAGCGGGCGGTAGGACGCGTTTTCACGCGCATGAGCGAGCAGCATGGTGAAATCAATCTCCGCCACATAGGTGCGCACACCAATCTCGTAGTTTTCCAAAACCTGCGGATGCACTTCGCCGAGCAGCGCCAGCACATCGCCGTTCACCAGAATCCGCGCACAGCGCCCCGGATGATACGACGGCAAGTCGGTCACGCGCTCCACATCGAAGTCGTCAATACCAGCGTCCGCGAGGATGTCCTCCACAACACCTTTGAGTGCAAAGTAATCTGCATCCTCCCCGTACATCCCAATCTGGATTTTCTGTACTTCATCCGGAAGCTCCTGCCCCGCCTTTGGCCGATAAACAGTCCCGCATTCGTACAGACCGGCTTCCAGATTCCGCGATGCATAATTGCGCGACAGGATGTCGAGCATGGACGGCAGTAATGTCGTACGCAAAATACTGGTCTCCTCCCCTAACGGATTGCTGATCTTGACACTGTTGCGCAGAGCATCGTTCGGCGGCAGACGGATGAGGTCGTAGGCGCGGGGATTGAGGAACGAATAGGCGGTGATTTCACTCAGGCCCGCCGCACGGGCAACCGCGCCGATTTTTTTCTCAAACCGCTGTTTCGCATTTAAACCGCCCTGTGTTGTCGCACCCAAAGTAACTGTGATGGGGATTTGGTTGTACCCGAACATGCGCGCAACTTCCTCTGCCACATCGGCTTTGTGCGCCACATCTCCGCGGAAAGACGGGACATGCACCACACCGTCCTTGACGGTGAATTCCAAATGCGTGAGTGCGTCGGCCATAAAAACCGATGTGAGCGACGTACCAAGAAAACCATTGATCCAGTCCGATTCGAGTGCTACGGTCGTTTCCGTTTTACTACTGTGATTCACATCCAGATAGTCGTCACAAACGACGCCCGCACCCAATAATTCCACCAGTTCGCAGGCACGCATGAGTGCATCCGGCGTAGTCGCGGCATCCAGTCCTTTTTCGAACCGTCCGGAAGCTTCTGTGCGCAGCCCCAGTTTTTTCGCCGCGAGACGTACATCGGAGCCGCTGAACATAGCCGCTTCAAACACGATGGTATCGGTATCGCTCAGGATACCGCTATGCTCACCGCCCATAACGCCCGCGACTGCCACCGGTTTTTCGGCGTCCGCGATCACGCAGATGGACGGATCGAGAGATCGTTCCACCCCGTCCAAGGTCGTAATCCGCTCCCCTGCCTGTGCGCGGCGCACCCGGATAGTTCCGCCCGCGATAGAACGCACATCGAACGCGTGCAGCGGCTGGCCATATTCGAGCATGACATAGTTGGTAATGTCTACGATGTTGTTGATGGGACGCACACCCGCTGCGCGCAGACGCTCCCGCATCCAGCGCGGAGACGGTTTAATGTGTACCCGTTTGACCGCACGGGCGCAGTAACGGCTGCAAAGTTCCGGTGCCTCGATGGATGCCGCAAGCAAGTCGCTGGTCTTTCCCGCACTGCCGCGCACGACCGGTATATGCACTTTACGCGGCTCACGATACGCTGCCGCGGCCTCGCGTGCAAGCCCGATGACCGACAGACAGTCCGGACGGTTTGGTGTGATCTCAAATTCCACGATGACATCGTCCAGCCCCACGGCTTTGCGAATATCCTCACCGGGTGTGCAGTCCTCCTGCAAAATGAAGATGCCGTCCTCCACCGCGTAAGGGAAATCCGCCTGTGCCAGACCCAATTCCCCCAACGAGCAGAGCATCCCGTTTGAAACCACGCCGCGCAGCTTCCCGTGTTTGATTTTTTTACCGCCCGGCAGCAGCGCACGTCCAGCGCGGCAGGCACCGACGCGCCGACAAACACGTTGTGCGCACCGGTGACAATCTGCACCGGCTCCGGACCGCCCGCGTCTACCTGACAGATCAGCAAATGATCAGAATCCGGGTGCTTCTCAATAGACAGGATGACAGCCACCACAACATGCCGGATATCCTCTCCTACAATCTCATAGCCTTCCACTTTCTGCCCGACCATAGTCATATCTTCAGAAAACTGCCGCGGCGTAATGCTTTTGTCCAGTTCCACATGCTCAGCAAGCCATTTCATTGAAAGTTTCATGTTGTGCCCCCTTAAAACTGGTTGAGAAAACGCAGGTCGTTTTCATAAAACAACCGCATATCATCAATGCCATAGCGGCGCATGACCAGCCGCTCCAGCCCCATGCCGAATGCAAACCCGCTGTAGACTTCAGGATCGATGCCGCCGTTTTGCAGCACTTTGGGATGCACCATGCCCGCGCCAAGCAGCTCGATCCAGCCTTCACCTTTGCAAAGGCGGCATCCCTCGCCGTGGCAGGCAAAGCACATCGTATCCATCTCACAGGACGGTTCAGTGAACGGAAAATGGTGCGGTCGGAAACGCAGAACCGCATCCTGCCCATACAACGTTTTGGCAAACGTGACCAACGTGCCTTTCAGGTCGGTCATGGTAATTCCCTTGTCAACCACCAAGCCTTCGATCTGATGAAACAGCGGGGAATGCGTGGCGTCGATGGCATCCGAACGGTAGACGCGCCCCGGTGCGATGATGCGGATCGGCGGCTTCTGTTTTTCCATTACGCGAATCTGCACAGGAGATGTCTGTGTGCGTAAAACGACATTGTCGGTGATATAAAATGAATCCTGCGTATCACGCGCCGGATGGTTTTTGGGCATATTAAGCGCCTCAAAATTATAGTAATCCAGCTCCACTTCCGGGCCTTCCGCAATAGAAAAACCCATGCCGATAAAAATATCCTGTATTTCATCCAGCACCAACGACAGCGGGTGCTCTTTGCCGATCGTCCGGCGCTTGCCGGGCATCGTCACATCCACCGTTTCCTGTGCAATCTGCGCTTTCAGCTTCTGTTCACGCAACGCGGCGGCGGCGGCCGTAATCCGCTCCTCTATTGACGTACGCACCTCGTTGGCAAGCGCACCGATAGCCGGACGTTCCTCGGGGGAAAGTTTCCCCATCTGCTTGAGGATGGCTGTCAACTCTCCCTTTTTGCCCAGGAACCGCACACGCAGCGTTTCCAGCTCGTCGCTTTCCCGCACATCGGCAAGCGCCTGCGCGGCTGTGCGCGCGATGCTTTCCAATTGTTCCTTCATTGATCTTCCTCCTTGTATGCTTTGTGTTTTTACAAATGGAAAAATGACAAAATAAAAACGCCTTGTCCCATAAAAGGGACGAAGGCGCAATTTCCTCCGCGGTACCACCCTGATTTTTTGCAAAAGAGCAAACACTCTTACAGCCCATAACGGTGCCCACCGTCGCCGCCTACTGAGGGAAACCCAACGTTCTCCTGTTCCGCAGCGCTGCTCCAAAGCGAAACCCGTATGACCTATCCGCAAGGCCGCTTCCAGCCGCGGCGGCCTCTCTCTGTGCAGAACCCCTGTTCATACGGAACTTTTTCACTGCATTTCCAGTTTGTAATGATAGCACAGTTTTCCGCAAATTACAAGAACAGAACCGTAAACCCAGCGGTTTTTATGCTCTTTGAGGCTATTCCTTCATTCCTTTAAACGATTCCTCGCGCCAAGCCCGCACACAGTTGCGCCCGTCGCTTTTTGCCTGATACAGCATCTCGTCTGCATATTGGTAAAGCGTGTCGAAAGAAAGCGTGCTGGATGTAACCACACCGATGCTGATGGTAACCCGCACCTGCTCTTTGTTGTTGACAAACGCGTGGTTCTCCACATGCGCACGTATTTTTTCCGCCAACTCCACCGCACTGTCGCTGGTGCAATTGGACAGGAAAACCATAAATTCCTCACCGCCTACCCTGCCGAGAATGCCGGTGTCCCCGACATCATGTGAAATGCACGCACAAGTTTCCCGCAGCACCTGATCACCAAACACATGTCCATATGTATCGTTGACAGATTTAAAACGATCCAGATCCAGATACAGCAACGACCACGGCCCATTTTCCTCTGCAAGTTCTTCTTCCGCCAGTTTGGTACAGGTCTGGCGATTGTAGAGACCGGTCAAACCGTCACGTTCGGCCTGATGTTGCAGAATCTCTGTTTGGTCATGCTCTTTTGTCACATTCCGGATCAGCACAATGGAACCGAGAACTGTCTGGTCGTTATTTCGAAACGGATAAATATAGATGTAATAATAATATTTTTTCCCATGGAGCGTCAGACGCACATCAAAATGATTGTCGCCGCTTCCATCGCCCCGCCAGCTGGGATAGCGCGTCTCAATCAAGTGCTGCAACTGATGC